>LVBC01000328.1 GCA_001604265.1 Spirochaetales bacterium Spiro_01 | reverse complement strand
CATTTCGCTGAAAGTGGATGCAAAGATGCGGCCATTTTACGCCATATTATGTATAAAATGGCCATCAATAATTATCTATTGGTCGAATTATGCGAATTTTTGAAAACATCCAAGGAAAATCATTATCTTTGCAAAAAGCGAAAAAAGAACAATTATGGCTGAAGCACCCCAGACCATCGACCTCCAGCGGATCAAGGCCCTGGCCCCTGTCATCGAAGAAATGAGCATCGACGACGACTTAGTCATCGGCGAAGTGAGCGGAAAGCGCGTAGAAAAGAACGAAGCCATCCTGCGGATGCTCCAATATCCCGTCCGCTTCGACGGGTTCATCATTTTCTATTTGAAAAAAGGGCATTTCACGGTGGACGTGAACCTCAATTCTTATGAAGTACGGGAGAAATCCCTCATGATCCAGGCTCCAGGGAATATCGTCAAAGTGTCCCAATACGATCAGGAACGGATCGGTGACATGGAAATGATCTTCGTCCTGATCTCCAAGGATTTCATGTCCGACATCCGGTTCGACATGCTGAAAGTCTTCCAGGACAGCCTGCGTCTGCTGGACAATCCGTGCATCACCCTGGACGAATTCCAGATGTCCCTGGCCAACGACTACTTCAACCTGGCCCGGAAAATCGTCGGCGCCCCTTTCACGAACAAAAAGGAAATCATCGGCTCTCTCCTGACTTCCCTCACCTATCTGTCCACCGACGTATGGGCGAAGCAGGTGGACGAAGCCCGGAAGAATTCCGATTCCCAACGCTCCGCCCGTCTGAACCAGATCTTCGAACGTTTCATCGCCCTGGTAAACGAGTACCACTGCTCCGAGCGAGGCATGGCCTTCTATGCGGACAAACTGTGCTTGACCCCCAAATACCTGTCCAAGCTCATCAAGCAGGCCTCCGGCCGCTCTGCTCCCGACTGGATTGACGACTTCGTCATTCTGGAGGCGAAGAATCTATTGAAATACACCGACTTGGCCATCAAGGAAATCGTCTATAAGCTCCATTTCCCCAACCAGTCCGTCTTCTTCAAGTTCTTCAAGGCCCATACCGGCCTCACTCCTTCCGAGTACCGGAACGCCTGATGGTCCGCCGCCGACCGATTCCCACGATTCCAAGAAATACGATAGATCCAACCTCTGAAACTATGAATAATATCCTTGTCATCAACGGAAGCCCCAAGGGGAAGAATTCCATTACGCTGCATACTTGCCTTTTTCTGGAAAAGAAGTTTCCCGGGTACAAGTTCGATTATCTGGATGCCGGGCAGAGAATCAAGGTGTTGGAGAAGGACTTTTCTCCCGCACTGGAAGCCATCCGGGAGGCGGACCTCCTCGTATTCTGCTATCCCGTTTATACGTTCCTCGTCCCGAGCCAGCTCCATCGCTTTCTGGAGTTGATGAAAGGATCCGGTCTTGACCTTTCGGGCAAGGCGGCCACCCAGGTGACCACCTCCAAGCATTTTTATGATATCACGGCCCATCGGTTCATCAAGGACAACTGCGCTGACATGGGCATCCCTTTCCTGGACGGACTGTCCGCCGACATGGACGACATCCTTTCCGAGAAAGGGCGGAAGCAAGCCATGGACTGGTTCGAATTCACGCTGTGGAAGCTCTCCAGGGGTGAGTTCAAGAAGCCTCGTATCATTGAAGGAAAAGGCATCCGACACCTGGCGACCGTTCCGCAGGCCGTCGGGCATGACGAGGGGAAAAAGGCCGTCATCGTCACAGACCTCCTGCCGGACGATGATGGTCTGAAGGCGATGATCGACCGTTTTATCGCAGTTTTCCCATACGGGTGCGATGTCATCAACATCGAGGATTTCCCGTTCCAAGGCGGATGCCTGAGTTGTTTCAACTGTGCCGCCACGGGAAAATGTGTGTATAAGGATGGCTTCGACGATTTCCTCCGGGGGACCATCCACAAGCACGACGCCATCCTCTATGCTTTCCGGATCAAGGACCATTCGATGGGCGGCCGTTTCAAGATGTATGACGACCGGCAGTTCTGCAACGGTCACCGTACGGTTACCATGGGGACCCCTTTCGGTTATCTCGTGGTCGGTGATTACTCTGTGGAAGAAAATCTTCGTCTCCTGCTGGAGGCGAGGGCACAGGTGGGCGGCAACTTCCTGGCCGGTATCGCATCGGACGAAGGCGACGTGGACAAGGACATTGACACGCTTGCTGCAACGGTAGCCTATGCCATGGAAAGACAGTACACCCCGCCCCAGAACTTCCTCGGTGTCGGCGGAATGAAAATCTTCCGGGACCTTATCTACATGATGCGGGGCTTGATGCGCGCCGACCACAAGTTCTTCAAGAGCCATGGCCAGTACGATTTCCCCCAAAAGAAGTGGTGGACCTCCTGGATGATGTATCTTGTGGGAGGAATGATGAACCATCCCAAACTGAAGCGCAAGCTGGGCGGCAAGATGAGTGAAGGGATGATTGCCCCCTACAAAAAAGTCATCGATTCCCTCTGAAATGGCTGTATACGCTTTCCTTATGAGTGGAGAATAACTACCCGACTATCCGCGCTGTTATCATGAGTCTCCTGTGATCTAGCCCCGATACTCGGAAGGGGACTCGCCCAGGTACCGCTGCACGTAACGGCTGAAATAGGCCGGTGAGGAGAAGTTGAACATTTCGGAAATGTCCACGAAACTGAGGCTGCGGTCTCTCAACTGGCGGGAAATGTCCAGGACCGTGAAGCGGTTGATCCACCAGTTGGCCGAATTGCCCGTGATGGACTTGCTGATTTCGGAAAGGTACTTCGGAGCAATGCAAAGTTCTGAAGCATAGTAGGTTACCTCCCGGTTCTTCCGATAGTCGCCTCGCTCCAGCATGCCGATAAACCGCTGCATGACGGTTGCCGACTGGCTCTGAACCTCTACCAATCCATTGATGCGGGCATGGAAATCGTAGAAGTCCAGGATGAGCGTCTGGATGGTGCTGACCATCAGGTCATCCAGGAAATGGTGCCATACCATGATCCGGCGGCGGCCCACTTCTTCAAAGTCACGCCGACACCGCTCGAATTCCTCATCGGTCAGGTGCATCACCGGATTCTGTGCCAAGGAAAGGGAGCCGCGCATCCCGTAATTATTGTTGGGAGTTGCTTTCTCGATGAAGACCGGGTCGATGTAAATGACTTCCACCCTGAAATCGTCCGTACATTGGATATCACCCACCAACTGCGTGGCTCGGATGATGGTGCAGTCCCTTTCCCGGATGGTAAAAGAACCCCCGTTGTAGTTGATCTCGCAAGAGCCGGCGAGACACAGGATATGCGCCAGGTGCAGTGCCACCTCGCCTTCGCCGATTCCCTCCAGCGAGTTCCGTATGATTACTTCCCGGGTCATATGGTCAAGTCGGACCTGAAACCATGCCTTCCAAAGTTAATGTTTTTCCAATATTTTGACACGATAATCCGAAAAAATCAATAGTTCCGATCCCGCTGTTCTTCCGACCTTTGCATCAGGATTAAAATCTACCAGCCATGCAATACACAACCCTTTCCAACGGCATTCAGATGC
>LVBC01000327.1 GCA_001604265.1 Spirochaetales bacterium Spiro_01 | reverse complement strand
CCGATGCGCCCGGGATCTACCAATTCGTGGGTCGAAAGGAAATCCACGGCCGCCAGGAAGTCCTCCGTATTGATGTCAGGAGACGCCATTCTGCGGGGCTCGCCGCCGGATTCGCCGGTAAAGGAAGGGTCGAAGGCAATGGCCAAAAACCCGCGTTCGGCCATATGCTGGGCATACAGGCCGCTGGATTGCTCCTTGACAGCGCCAAAGGGGCCGCTCACGGCGATGGCCGGGAGCTTGCCTTCCCCGTTTTTGGGGACATACATATCGGCCGCCAATTCAATGCCGAAGCGATTGTGGAAAGTGACTTTGCTGTGATTGACCAATTCAGATTTCGGGAAGGTCTTGTCCCATTCCCGGGAGAGATTCAGGGTATTCATATTATTGTTCTGGTTGCAGCCGAGCAGCAGCATGGCTGTAAGGGCTATTATTATGCTTTGTTTCATGGTGCAAAGGTACGGCGAGATATCCAAGTCTTTGTACAAATATTCGCTGACTATATACCAATTTCGCAGAATTTACTATCTTTGTAGGGTTATGAAGAAGATCCTGAAGGTCGATGATCCCAATGTCTACGCCAAATATGTGGGCGCCCCGGAGCTGCATCCACAGTTGGCGCTCATCAGTTATGACGAGGTGTCGCCGTTCCGCAACAGCCTGAACAATTACGGTGTTTACGGCCTTTTCATTCAGCAGCAATTCCCTAAATATCTGTCCTATGGCACCAAATCCATTTTGGTCGGAGACAGCTCCATCATTGCCGTTGCACCAGGACAGATTGGCGGAGGAGAAGACAATGGCACGCCCTTATACATAAACGGATGGGCGCTGCTCTGGTCTCCGGAACTGTATATACCAGAAAACCCGTTTTTCTCCTATTTCGACACCGACTGGCTCCGGATGGAGCCTCAGGAATGGGAACGGATCTCGCTTCTCCTGGTCACGATGCGAAAGGAAATGCAAGAGAACCAGGACTCCCCTTCCCTCAGGAAAATCCTTACCGGTTACCTTCAATTGATTCTGGATTATTGCCAACGCATCTACCTGCGCCAACTCACTCAAAAAGAAAGCGGCGAAAGCGACATCCTTAAACGCTTCCACCGCCTGCTGGTAGAATATTTCTCCAAAGGTCTTCAGCATGAAAAGGGCCTTCCAACCGTGTCGTACTGTGCATCAGAACTGGCTTATTCGGCCCGCTATTTTGGCGATATGATTCACCAAGCGACTAGCGGCACCGCCATCGGCTATATACATACCTTCGTCATCGACCAGGCCAAAACCTTCCTGATGAAAGGGCTCAGCGTAGGAGAAGTTGCCGATTTGCTTGGATTTGGATATCCGCACCATTTCAGCCGCCTGTTCAAGAAGGTGACGGGAATGACGCCAACGGAGTTTCTGGGATAATGATGCTGCGACTGCAGTAGAATTCCAGGCTGTTGAATTTCGATTGATCGTTGCAAACGATAAAAGGGACGGAGTCCGCCTCCAGCAACGCGAAACGGCAGCCGAACTGGCTGCCGTAATCTCGTTTCGTAGCGGGGAGAGGACTCGAACCTCTGACCTCCGGGTTATGAGCCCGACGAGCTACCAAC
>LVBC01000326.1 GCA_001604265.1 Spirochaetales bacterium Spiro_01 | reverse complement strand
TTTCAGAATCTGGTTTATATTGATTATTACATTCCTGTTTATCCGTACGAAAACAGAGTCCGGGAGCACTGTCTCAAAATATCGTAATGGCTTGAGTACTGTATAAGTAGCCCCATCAATCAGCGAAACGTCACAGACAGACAGGTCACAAATGACATATGCGATCTTTTCCACAGATAAACGATGTATGGATTGTTGGGTTTTTAGGGTGATAAATGAATGCTCTGGCATAACTACGACTTCTACTCTGTTTCAAATTGATTCCCGGAGGAAATGATATAATCAATCAGGCGGACTCGCCCTGTCATAATTACAGCGGTTCCTTTCATCTCTGTATTGTGGGGGATTTCGAGCCCGCTTGTAGTAAGCAGGCCATCAAGGAAGACGACACCGACAGAAAATGTGCCACCCCCCGCCGGCGGTTCCAAATCCAGGCCCGGATCCGCAACGCGGACCACAACTTGGTTTCGTCTGCTTCTAATCTCATATACAACGACGAAATGGTTTTGATTCCAATGGACAATGGCCGGTAAAGGTGCCTGATCCATTAATTGGTTCCAGGTTATATCCACCCCAAGGGCCCGAAAACCCATAGATTCAGCCGCATCGCTGATACTAAGCAGCGAAACCCCTTCCCGCGAGGAAAAGCATTTCTGTCTGATTTCTTCAGCGCTGTATTTTTTACCATAGTAGTTGGAGACCATCCTCAGGCAGGCCGGCCCGCAGTCCATGGCATCTTGCTGGTAATAATGAGTGAACGGCTTCAAAACACAGGATTGACACTGATGCAAAACTAATCATTATCAGTGGGACTCTACGGATTGTCCGATAACTATCATTTTAATGAGATGCATACATATGCCACTCTATATCAATATTCTAGAGAGCCATTGGCAGTTTTGTTTCAATTTGCTCTCTTTTTTACTATTTTTATCTCATGAATCTTGACAGATACTGCCTTTTACTCCTCTATCCTGCATTGTTGCTGGCATTCGGATCGTGTCAGCAGAAGAAGGCAAATTCACTCTTGAGTGAAGGGAAACAGTATTATTCCATGGGGGACGATGCAAACCAACGGTTTCAGTATGGTGATGCCCTGTGGTATTACCGTAAAGCCCAGGAGAGTTTCACTGCTGCCGGAGATTCCTTGGAGCTATGGCGGGCGATTGTTTCCCGGGCGGATACATATACGACGGTGGAGGAATGGGCAGGGGCGGACAGTCTGTTTACTATTGTACTGGGCAACGCTTCAGTAGAGGACGAGACCCGCGCACAGGCATTGTTGGGTTTTGCACGCCTGAAGGCCAACCAACCCAAGCCGGATCCGGAAGGCGCCCGCGAGTGTTTTATCCAGGCGGTCGAAGAATATCATATCCAGCCGGATCCGGCAGACTACTATGTATACGGATACGTCTCTGCCCTTCTGGGGGACCCGAAAAATGGTTTAAGCCTGATTGACCAATACCAGAATAAAGATTCATCCACGAACTATCTGGGGCACTATTATAAGTATAAGATTTACGCAAGCCTGAATAATGATGAATATGCCCGACTCCATTATTCAGCATTCCGGGTAGGATTTTATTCGTCGCAAGAGAGGAGAATGAGCAGCCATTTTTACGATCTGCAGTTCCAGCAGCTAAGTAACCAAAGAAAAAAGATTCTCCTCACTGGATTGACGGCTCTGTTGCTGATGTCGGGAATCATCGGTTTGCTTTTCTGGATGAACAGGAAGAAAAAGGCTGAACTGAACCGTCAAACCGCAAACCTGCTTTCCCTGTCCGAAGAATTGGAGTCGGCACTGCAGAAACACTCCGACACAGAAGCTTCGGCAAAACGGATCAGGGATAGATTCAAGGAATTGTTCCAGACCCAATTCAAGACGCTTGAACGCCTTTATATCGCATTCAACACCCCCGATCCGGTCAAGCAGGATGCCGTTTTCGGCGAAGCTTCGCAACTCCTGAAGATGTTTAATTCGGACAGCGAGAAGCAGCATCAGTTCGAACAATACCTCAATGATGAACTGGATGGTATTATGTTTAAATTCCGTTCCGATTTCCCGAAACTGAAGGAATCGGATTACAGGCTGTTCTCATACGGCATCACCGGGCTTTCCGCCAGAACGATCGCCAGCCTGACAGGGTTCACGACCGGGTCCGTGTACAC
>LVBC01000325.1 GCA_001604265.1 Spirochaetales bacterium Spiro_01 | reverse complement strand
ACGAAGAGGAGGACAAAGTACGTGAGTGCGAGACAAAAAAATGAGATACAGGTACCGCGATCGGTTCAACACAGTATCCCGATCCGGATGATCAGTGATGACGGAATCTTTCAACTGGGCAATGGAGCCTTTTCTTTTGTCTGGAAATTCGACAACATCAATTACTCCATTGCTTCAGATGAGGATCAGGAGGTCATGTTCGTAAAGTATTGTGCTCTCTTGAATTCCTTTGACTCAGAAGCAGATAACAAGATCACGATCTTTAACCGCAGAATGCCAAAAACGGAGTTTGAGCAGAACATCCTGTACAAGACAAATGGCGATGCTTATGACCCGTATAGGAAGGAAATGAACGGTATCCTACTGGATGAAGCCGCGAAGACAGACAACCTCTTTTCCGAACGATACATAACGACAACCATTCGGCGCAAGACTCTAAACGAGGCACGCGCCTTTTTTTCGCGCGTGAACGCGGATATGGTGAAGTACTTTAAGGAGATCTCGCAGAACTGTATGATCATGCCTCTGAACGCAGAGGAGAGGCTCCGGGTATATCACGATTTCTTCCGTGCCGGTGAGGAACATAACTACACGTTTGACATACATGCTGCTATGCGTCATGGTATCTCCTTTAAGGATCAGATTTGTCCGGATAGTCTCGTGTTTGAGCGAGACTATTTCAAGATGGGAAATCGTTTCGGTCGCGTATTGTTCGTCCGGGACTACCCGTCCTTTCTTCGGGATACCATCCTGAAGGAATTAACGGACATGCGAGAGAACATGCTCCTTTCGATGGATATCCAGAGTGTTCCGACCGATACGGCTGTGAAACGTGTTGAGAACAAACTCTTGTCCGTTGAGACAGATATCACTCGTTGGCAGCAGCGCATGAACGAGAAGGGAAACTTCACCACGACGGTGCCTTATGACCGTGACAAGATGCGCTCGGAAATCAAAGAGTACCTGGACGATCTTCAGAACAGAGATCAGCGTATGATGCTCGTCACACTCACGGTTTGCCATGTGGCCACAAGCAAAGAGCAACTCGATCTGGACACAGAATCGCTTATGGCCGTAGCACGTAAGCATCTCTGTGGTCTTGGCCGTCTCTACTATCAGCAGGAAGATGGACTAAACACAGTTATCCCGTATGGTTTACGAAAGATCAGCGCACAGAGAACGCTCACGACCGAATCAACAGCTGTTCTTCTTCCTTTTTCCGTGCAGGAACTATATCAGTCGCACGGTTGCTGGTACGGCTCAAATGCCGTCTCAAAAAACCTGATTATGTGTGATAGAAAATCGTTCTTGAATGGAAATGGCTACATCTGTGGTATTTCCGGTTCCGGTAAATCGTTCATGACAAAAATCGAAATTGTGAACGTTGCATTATCGACTACTGACGATATTATCATCATTGATCCGGATCAGGAATATGCCGCCCTGGTTCGCGAGCTTGGCGGCGAAGTTATTGTTGTATCTCCGGACTCCGATACGCATATTAATGCTCTTGGGAGTCTTTTGATTCACAAGGACATCAATGATCCCATTCGCCTTAAGTCCGACTTCGCCCTCTCTCTTTGTGAACAGGCTCGAGAAGATGAACCGATTACATCAGCGGAACGCTCCATGATCGATCGTTGTATCAAGAAAATCTATGCGCCATACATTGGAAAAGAAGAGGATTCAGAGAATGTCACTCTCGTCGATTTCAATGAAGCTCTTCATGCGCAGAACGATCCAATAGCTGAAAAGCTTGCGATCGATCTGGAGATCTTCACGACCGGTTCCTTGAATACCTTTGCTCACAAAACAAACGTGAATCCGAACGCGCGTATTGTCTGCTATGACATCAAGAACTTGGGGCAGAATCTAAAGCCTCTGGGTCTCCTGATTATCTTCGATGCAATTGCTCGTCGCATGAATGACAATCGACGTCTGCACGGAAAGTTCTCACGGGTTTACTTCGATGAAATTCAGGAACTGTATAAGTATAAGTACAGCGCAAAGCTCCTCGAAGAGCACTGGCGGCAAGCTCGTAAGTACGGTGGGCTTATGACGGGAATCACGCAAAATGTAGAGCCGGTCCTGGAGTCGGATGTAGGTCGCGTTATGCTTTCAAACAGTGAGTTTCTTTTGATGCTTGCACAGAGCAAATCTGACCGGGAAGCTCTTGCTTCGCTTCTATCTATCGCGGAAACACAGCTCTCGTATCTTTCCGGAAAGAATGTTGGTACGGGTTTGATACGTGCCGGCGGATGTCTGGTTCCGTTCAATTGCGATTTCCCGAAGTCATCGAAGCTCTATACATTGATGAGCACAAAGCCCGGAGAATCTTGATGAACGAAAGGAGGCGTTACGATGAATGACAAAGATGTCGATAAGGCGATAGCCAAAATGAAACGAAAACCCATTTACGTTCCTAAGCACAGACCTATATATACCGCGAAATCCGTTTCCAAAGTGATGAACCGTTCATCGGAACGCCTGAAATCGTTTGCGGTTTCTTCGTCCGGATCGGATAACCGGAATCAAACGGCGGCAGCAGAAAACAGACTGCCGGATGACCTTCAGCGTTATCACCGTCGCATTCAACATGGACGAGATCAAGCACTTCGAGACACGAAGAAAATAACACACACAGTAAACAAAGAAATTAAGAATGCACCGGGGCAGTTACGCAAAGTCGGCCATAAATCGAAGGCGGCATACAGGTCGATAAAGAGTGCGCCACAGAAGGCAAAGCGAGCTGTAAAGACGGCTAAAGCAGCCGCGGAGGCGGCCAAGAAAAGTGTTGAGGCGGTGCGTAACGCTAAGCAAGCGACGCAGTTAGCCGCGAAAGCCGCAAAGGAAGGAGCCAAAGTAGCGGTAAAGATTGGTGTTAAGGTCGCACAAGTAATCAGTAAAATTATCGTCGCATTAAGTAAGGCGATTGCAAAAGTGGTAGCCGCTCTTGTTGAGATTGGGGCACCGGCAATACTGATCGTACTGGTTGTTATCATCGTGATCGGCGGCTTAGTGGTACTGCTGGGATCTTCCCCTGCAGGGGCCTTTATGGGCATGAATGCTCAACAAGTAGCTCCTTCTGCTGGTTCTGAAACCGTTCAGGCGTCTACATTCTCAGAAGCTCGTGACACTCTTGAAGCGGAAATGGACGGTAAGATTCAAGACTTATATGACGGTGTGAAAGCGACGCATCCGAATACGATCTTGACGATTACGAATGATGGAGACAGCTACTTTAACTGGCGTGACATCGTTATGATCTATGTTTCCATGTATTGGAAGGGTGACGGAACAGACATAAACAACATGACCGACGATAGAGTCGATCAGTTACGCAAGGTTTTCTTTGACATGAACGCCTTAACGTACACTCTGACAGAAATTCCTTCAGCTACACCGACACCATCCCCAACGCCTAAGCCAACACCAAAATCGTCACCATCGATAACTCCGACGGTTACACCGACGCCAATTCCGAAACAATACGAACTGTCTGTCACAATTGTACGGAAGAGTGCAGAAGAAATGACATGGGAGTATGGAATGACAAAAGATCAGAAGGCTATGTATGATCAACTACTTGAATACACGCCCAATATTTGGGCGGGGCTCCTGGGCGGCATTTCTATACCTTGCACGAATGAAGAGCTGGACGCACTTATCGCAAAGCTGCCTGATGGTACGGGCAAGAGCATTCTCTTGGCCGCTTCCCAGAAGCTTGGATGGCCATACTCACAGGCACTCGCTTCGGAAGCAAGCGGCTATTCGGACTGCTCCTTTTTGGCTCAATCTGCATATGCAAGAGTCGGCGTGGTTCTTCCTCGAACCTCTTATGCGCAAGCAGAGTGGTGTGTCGGGAATGGGTACGAGATCACCTATAACATGCTTCAGCCGGGCGACCTAATATTTTACAGTCTGAAGAACAACGGAGAATTCCGAAACGTGTCTCACGTCTCCATTTACTGTGGCGGCGGAATGGTCATTGAAGCATCTTCATCTCTGGATGCTGTTGTATATCGACCTATTTGGGGCACAGAGGATATTGTCTGCATCGCACACCCTTTTAACGGATAGGATCAGCATGATAAAACAAATGTGGTTATCAGGAGACAATAAAGGAAACAGCAGAATGAGCCTGTATCGGGAAACCGATACAGGCTTATTTGTGCTGCCATAAAACAGGAGGATATATGCCAAAAATAGAGTACAAGGCTCAAGCATATCACACGGAAGACTTGCGACTCATCGAGAATGTTGATTCCGTGCTTACGGAGTATAAGAAGAAAGGATATACGCTTACTCTTCGGCAGTTGTTCTATCGGCTCGTTTCGCGTCAGATCATTGAAAACGATGAAACCCAGTA
>LVBC01000324.1 GCA_001604265.1 Spirochaetales bacterium Spiro_01 | reverse complement strand
GTGTAGCGGTGATAGGCGCCGGTAACGTTACGATGGATGCCGCAAGGACGGCGAAAAGACTC
Source organism: Spirochaetales bacterium Spiro_01 (assembly GCA_001604265.1). Lineage (GTDB taxonomy): Bacteria > Spirochaetota > Spirochaetia > Sphaerochaetales > Sphaerochaetaceae > Bullifex. Next base: position 1,840 of record LVBC01000324.1, on the reverse strand, counting down.
GGTGCCAAGGATGTCCATATTGTTTACAGGCGGAGCGAGGAAGAGATGCCCGCGAGGCTTGAAGAGTACCATCACGCCATGGAAGAGGGGATCAAGCTCCACTGTCTGACTCTGCCTGTGGAGTATTTGGGAGACTCGAACAACAACGTTATAGCCATGAAGTGCGTGAAAATGATTCTGGGAGAACCCGATTCGTCCGGCAGAAGGCGTCCCGTGCAGCTGGAAAATTCCGAGTTCACCATGGAAGTAGATATGGTAATCGAGGCGATCGGTCAGACACCCAACGCGGTCCTCAAAGCAGGCTTCCCCTCTGTCCAGCTCAACAAATGGGGATCCATACAGGCAGACGAGGAAACCGGCAGAACCAACTTCCCGAACGTCTTCGCCGGGGGAGATATAGTAACCGGAGCCGCGACCGTTATCGAAGCCATGGGTGCGGGAAAGAGATCCGCCAAGGCTATACTGGAGTACCTGGCCGGCGCCTGAGCCAGGAGTATCATTAGAAGCTGAGTACTTCCATACATATGTGAAGTAGTCGTTCATACGATAGAAAAATATTAGCGGTACGATTTATCGTTTCCTCTCGAAGGAGATACTTTCTTCGTAACCATTTTTTTGATTACACATCCCTAACTTTTGTAAATACAGACTTACAGACTGGAGTGCTCCGGCACTCCAGTGATGTCGGGAGGCATATATGGCAGATGCAAGAGAAACAAACGCGGTAAAGGCGCTCCAGGCGACGGCAAATCCTTCGCCACTCGGGTTGTTTGGACTGGCTATCGTGACTCTGGTAGCTTCGACTCAAAAGCTCGGAATAACGGAAGGAACTGTGAACATAATTCCATGGGCGATTTTTCTTGGCGCGGCGGCCCAGCTTCTGGCAGGCTTCATGGATTATAGGTTGAACAACACTTTCGGAGCCACCGCATTCTCCGGGTACGGTTTCTTCTGGCTTGGAGTTGCCATGACCTGGATGATGGGAAACGGCATTATCGCCATGAATCCAGCAGCGGTTGTGGACACGTCTCAACTTGCCTTTGCCTTCCTTGGATATTTGATCTTCACCCTCTATATGACATTGGGGGCTATGGGTACCAGTAAGGTACTCTTCGTAATCTTCTTTCTAATCGACATCCTCTTCCTGGGCTTATTTGTTAGTACTCTGGGTGTCGGCGGAGTTTTCTGGAAATATCTCGCCGGTTGTGCAGAGATGGGCATAGCGATCTTTTCATTCTATGGTTCGGCGGCTAACTTGCTGAACACTCATTACGGAAAGACGGTGCTTCCTGCCGGCAAAGCGTTTGGTCCGTGGGCGATGAAATAGAAAGATAGATTGAAACTTCACAGGTGGTATGTGTCTTTGCACCGTTCACCGGTTCGCACCGTATCGGATACGGTGCTATAATTTTCCGGGCAGGGTACTGTAAGAGCGGCACCCGGGCGGTGGGAGTTAATAGAATGGCCGGAAATTCGAAGAGAGTATATTCGGAAAAGTCGAAATCGATACTTCTTATGTTGATCGCCTCAGCGCTCTGGAGTACCGGAGGGTTATTCATAAAGAACGTTAACGCGCACCCTCTTGCTATAGCCGGTGTGAGAAGCGCCATAGCTGCAGTGGTAATCTTTGCCGCGAACAGAAAGCCCAAATTCAACTGGTCGCTTCCCCAGATCGGGGCGGCGCTTTCGTATGTCGGTCTGGTCTTTCTCTTCGTGAGCGCGACCAAGCTAACTACCTCGGCCAACGCAATCCTTCTTCAGTTCACATCTCCGATCTATGTTGCGATACTGGGTGCCTGGATTCTCAAAGAGAGGGTGAAGCTCTTCGACTGGATAACCA
>LVBC01000323.1 GCA_001604265.1 Spirochaetales bacterium Spiro_01 | reverse complement strand
AAGCCGAACTACGTTTTCAGGTCAAGAAACCCATTCATAATGCTGAAGGACTACCTGCTCGCTCTATCCTTTCCCTTCATCAGAAGGCCGAACTACTACCTTTTCTCCTTCCCCCAGCAGACTATTGCCACCTACGCAAAAGAAAACGGGCACAGCATCTCCTCTCTTTTCATTGCTATAATGGGAAAGACCATGGACAGGGTGCTTCCAGAGAAGGTCGAGATAATAGGTGGTGAGATAGCTCACAACCCGGCAGCCGACATCGGTATTCCGAATTGCCACTCCGACTTCATTTCCCGGGCCTATGTAGACTACAGCAGAAATGAGATAAGGCGGGATATGAGCGAGCTTGGCCCAATGACCCGCGACGAGATCAGAAAGCAGATACATCCAAGTGTGAGCTGTTCCTACCTCAGAAGGACCTTCGAGATACTTGAAAGACTGGATGAGATAAAGGGACTTGCGAACAAGCGAAGATTCTTCAGGAAGAACAATCCGTACACCAATAAGGATGTCAAGCCTGGCACATACATCGTCAACTATACAGGCTGGATGCACTGGGGCGAGGTTGCAGATTATATTGAATCCTATGGCTGCATTGTCGAAGGTCACCTCCTGCTTGAGATAACCTCGATGGAGGGAAAGATATTCGTCTCCTTCATGCAGCTTCTGGATAAAAAGAAGTACGTAGAAGCCTTCAAGAAGGTCCTCTCGGAGCTTGGTCTTCCATACTCGGTCGAGGGACCATACAGAAAGCACATATCGAAGCACGAACTGCCTGCCGGATAGGCTGTCTTATTCTTGTTTCAGCACAATTGGGAGCCCAAATTCCACACAAATTATAGCTAGGACGTCAGTAGCTGTTGTAGCAGCTATGTCCGGGGATCCATCCTCGTCATTTTCTGCATCTTTCTCGACATCCTCGCTGTCGGTCCATGATACCTTCCTGCCTTTCCACATGTAGGGGATCTTCAGGAGGTTGAAGATCATTCTCTGCCCCTTGGTGGGAGATGTGAAGACGTCATTTAAGCTGCCCGAAAAATGGCATTTGGAGTATGAGGCAGCATGGCGGAGGAATTCCTTCCAGTTCCACCAGCGCCTGTCCTTGCCGCAAGTGGCCTCCACCGTGCATCGCAGTTGGCTGACCAGTATGGTGGAAAGGAAGATGGCGAATATGCGGCCAAGCAGTGCATCCGGACTGCATCTTCTTGTTCGTCTCCCGTCCAGCGTGTTCTTGAAGTCGTCGAAAAAGAATCTCGACATCGTTTCTCCTGCGGTAGGACACGAGGGCCCTTGATGCATTCTTCTCGCAGTTCGTGAGGATTACCCAGAATCCGGCATCGGATGAGGTGAATTTCCTTACTGCCTCGTCGTTGACAATGACCTTGCGTCCGCGCTTCGGTGTCTCGGTCACACGAAGGTAGACCGAGGCGAACTTCCCGTCGAAGGCCGAGAGCGTTGCACCTGCAAGCAGCGACTGCCTGCAATCTGCCTATCCTGGCCATGAGATCGGCTATGGCCTTCTCCTTGCGGGAGGCATCGAAGTAGACATGCTTCCATACCCTGCCGTAGTCTGATGAAGCCTCGTACTTGGTCACTGCATAGATGATGGAACTGTCACCGCCTTCCTCGTAGACAATGCGGTTCTGGGGAGAGTAGATGTTCTCCTTCTACGATAACTGCATCAGGGCAGGAATCCTTCAGATCGCTGGAGAAGTTGAGTAGCATAGTCATTCCTTCGTCTGTCAAAGTGGTCGATATCTATGATTTCTCTGATTGTACAAATCTTGCAAGCGTTGCACTTCCATCTACTCTGGAGGTAATCAGGCCATATGCTTTCAGGAATTGCACAAGTTTGGAGAGCATTACCTTTGAAGGAACCGTGGAACAGTGGAATGCTGTAAGCAAGGGTACAGATTGGCATCTCAATGTTCCTTCTTCTACTGTTGTCACTTGTACAGATGAGTCTGTAGCTCTATAGCTTCAAATCAGGTAATAGGAGAATAAGAACTCTGTTTCTTCGCTAGATACATCAAGCGAAGATCAGAGTTCAGCTTTAATCGGCAATTTCTGAAAAAGTTCAATGAGTCTCAGAGCTTCATTGGATAACTTGTCTTTTTTTGGGCTCTTCACGACTAGTTGTGGGATTTGGGTATCGTTAGATATC
>LVBC01000322.1 GCA_001604265.1 Spirochaetales bacterium Spiro_01 | reverse complement strand
TTCATGATCAGAGTCCCTGAGCCTGCAGTCTTATCATTCAAACTTTTCCCTCCGGTAAACTAGGATGTATTCCATTTTATTGGCAGAAAGGCAGATGACGAGAGGCTTCTTTCGTTCTACAAATAATACCCAAACCCACATTGAACATCGTTACAAATGCAACTATACTGGTGTAACTTGCCAAGAGGACGTTGTCTTCTGGCAATATTGAACTTGCCTTTGGCCTTGGGTATTGTTATTTTTTCTATTAGATAGGAGGGGAAAGTTATGGGAGAACAGTTTCCGGTCATAATTGGACCTTCAGTTTCACAGGATATTGCCTACGTCCATGTCGAGAAGAGAAAATACAATCCAACTGTAATTGTCGGAGACAGCATCCAGAAGGATGTGGCCATCTTCATGTCATATGCCTATCCTGACCAGACGGAAATGATGCTGGAAGCCTTTGATGATGCAGATTCACTCGTCGGGGATGAGGAAGAAGAATGAATGTACTAGGAATTGAGACCAGCTGTGATGAGTGCTCCTGTGCAGTTGTCAGAGATGGCAATGAGATACTGAGCAATGTAATCGCAACACAGATAGAGCTTCACAAGCCATATCAGGGAGTAGTCCCGGAGCTGGCATCGCGCCTTCACACAGAGTGGATTTCGCAGGTCGTCACAGCTGCGATAATGCAGGCAGGCTTGAAGAACAGCGATATCGATGCTGTTGCAGTCACGAACAGGCCGGGCCTGCTCGGTTCTCTGCTTGTAGGTGTCAACTTCGCAAAGGCCTTTGCTGCTGCCCTTGATATCCCTGTGATCGGCATAGACCATATCAGGGCACATCTGTATGCCTCGCAGATCGAGAATCCACTTGAGTACCCATACCTGGGAGTACTTGTAAGTGGAGGACACACAGTCATCTGCAAGGTCAACGGATACGATGATGTCGATGTGCTCGGAACGACCATAGATGATGCGATCGGAGAGGCCTTCGACAAGGTCGCGAAGTTCTACGACCTTGGATACCCAGGTGGTGTTGTCATCGACAGGCTCTCGAAGAGCGGAGACGATATGGCCTTTCTGTTCCCGGGGCCGACGCTTGATAGAGGCGAGCATCCATACGATATGAGCTACTCGGGATTGAAGACCGGCGTTATCAACCAGCTGGACAAGTTCCGCAATGGAAACGCTGAGAAGACGAAGGAGAATATTGCTGCCTCCTTCCAGAGGGCAGCTGTAGGAATCCTTATGAAGAGAGTCAAGCTTGCTCTGAAGGATACAGGTCTCAGGAGGGTCTCTGCCGGTGGTGGCGTTGCTGCCAATAGCCTGCTCAGGAGTGAGCTCAAGGAGCTTGAGAAGGGCGGCTGCACAGTCACATTCCCATCGCTGAAGCTCTGCACCGACAACGGTGCCATGATCGCAGGCCTCGGTTACAGGTATCTGAAGGATGGCTTCAGGGACGATGACTATCTCAATGCAACAGCAAGAGTGCAGGCCTTCAAGAAGAGCTATCCCTGATTTTCGCAGATATTCATATTCTCAAGGACCAGTATTCATCTCTCTGA
>LVBC01000321.1 GCA_001604265.1 Spirochaetales bacterium Spiro_01 | reverse complement strand
CAGTGATAGAGCATGAATGATCGTAAAGCAGAACCTGCTCTCCTGCATTGCAAGAGAGCATGATTGTCCTGTTATCGATCTGCCAATCTCTTCACTAATGGTTCGACACTACATTGAAATAGATGTTGGACTTGTATCTTCCTGCCATCAGATCATCGACATCGGTCCCGGATGGAAGCTTTATGTATATACTGCCTGTATCGAAGAACTGATATATGCTCTTGTTGACATCGTAACTGTAGGCGATATCGACTCTGCTCTGGGCCTTTGGAAAGTGTGTTGAAATATGATTGGCTGTAGTATAGGTAAGACTATCGGTTCCATCGAACCACAGACTTGGAGAAGCGCTCGAGTCATAACTGCTCAATAGGCCGACCACATAGTTGACACCTATATATTTGTTCAGACCGATTCCTTCGGTCCCGGAGAGCTTCAGCTCGAATTTGTTGCCACCAACCGTATCCGATGAGATGAAGAAGTAATAATCTGTATTGCTCCAGGTGGAATTGCCTGTCGGCACATAGCCACTAGTTGCTGAGAAGCTGTACTCGGCAATCTCTGTCGGATTGTCTACAAGACTCTTTATATCGAGATTGGATGCACCATTCAGAGGATTCACTACAAGTGCAACAGAACCAGATGTCACTGCCGGCTCCATATTATAGTAGCCGGACATGACGAAAACGTGGGACGACTCACCACCCAGGGTACAGGTGAACTGGGTACTGTAGTCATTGGCAGCACCAAGCTTGCAGTATTCGAGTTCATTGCTGTCAGGATAGTCGTTGCCATTCAGATCGATGTATCCAGCATCTTCTACAGTACCGGGAAGTACAAGTACTACATCGACCCAGGCACCCACATATGATTCTCCTCCGAAAGTACTGGAATTCGCTGATCCATCCGTCTTGGGCAGGACGATCGAAGCAACCAGCTGCTGCGGCTCTGTAATGGAAGTGTCATAATAGCCAAGATGCTGAACGGAAATGGTCCTATGGGTACTTCCTACGATGTAACCTGTCGAATCACTTTGTGTACCACCTCTAAGAACAAGATCGACACCGAATGGTCTGCATAGAGAGGAGTTGGAGGAAGACACATACTTCCAGGCTTTGGCAGCTGAACTGAAGTCGAAGGTGACGATCTTCTCCTCTGAAGTCCCAGAGACACCGATAAGTCCTACCATGGAATCATCATTGTAGTTCCCGCTCGAAGGTCGGCCTGAAGAGCTCTCCCATCTTCCTGTTGTCGTACCTGGAAAATCATTCGTACTCATATCGATAGATGCAACGTTGTATGGCGTGATCCAAGTGTTCTCCTCGGCAAATACGCAAGCAGGGACCATAAGCATAAATAGTAATGTAAGAACTGTACGAAGCATCATGCCTCCAACTTATGTCAGATTATTCCAGTTAACATCTCTTGTTAATTATATGCATCTTGCTGGATTCACACAACATATTTATTGAATATTTCTTTGAATATGCAGAAAAATCACAAATTAAGTGTTTATCTCCTTTCAGAGAGACCTTGGCAAGGAATTCGTTCATGCTCGGCAGTTATGTCATAACATATACATTTGCTATACTGTTATTAGCATAACCATTATCGAGCACAGGAACAGGAATCCATCTTCGATCTATATTGAAACCAAGGTTGCTATCGGACATTTCGCAGGATATCTCCATCCTTCCAAGAGCATTTCGACTGGGCCTCATTCGCCAATGACCGTCATCGTGACAGTTCCCGCATAGATTCCCTGTGCAATACTGTCATAATCGAAATTGCTTGCAAGGCAGAAGCGGACATCCTGCTCGACTGTTACTACAGGAATATCATCGGAAACATTGAAAGGTGCAGTACTCGAGCTGTTCCAGGCAGTTCCGCTCTCTACTCTGAAATCTCCCTCGATCTTGCCTCCTGTCGGCAGTTTGGTGACTGTATCGAACTCTATTGCACTGTAATGGAAATCCAGACAGTAGTTGACTTCATCACTGCTGGACTCTGAGACCAGGGTCATCGGAGAAGCTTCGATCGACAGGCTGATAGGAGTATAGTTCGAGGTAAGCGACCAGGTGCCGATCAATCTGCCTGTTCCCAGTATAGGAGTATAGGAAAGAGAGGGCCATGCAAGGTCGAAGGGCATGCCTCTGCCTGTATCCGTGATAGTGCTTGTCGACTCGATTGTCGTAATGGTCATCGAATGATAGGTATCGACAAAGCCTTCGATGGGCATTGCCGGCGAGATCTTGGCCTGCTCGAGTGCAAAGGCAAGGGAAACGGATATGAAAACCACTGCCAGAAAAAGTACTGCTCTCTTCATGATCCATCCACCGTTACATAGATATCGAAATCCATACTGTATGTATGACCGTCCTCCTTGTATGCATTCCAGTCTGCAGTTGTAATGCCAAGCGAGAAGTCCACGGAAGTGGTAAAGGTCATGGCACTATTATTGTTCCTTTTTGGACAACCTGTGATCTCCGAGCTGTCGGTAGCGATCGTGGCAGCCCCCTGGCTTCTATCGCTATTGGAAACCGAAAAACTTGTAGAGGCACTATTCGTTCTGAAATACTCCTTCTTTATATTCCAGTTGATGGGGATAGAAGAACTGCCACTGGCCTTGTTGAGCTCAGAGCTGATATTCGATGGAACTGTCACCGAAGATTCATTGTAATATCTGTAGTAATAATATCTATTATTGCCCCAGTACCCCTCACTCTTATCGTAATTCGTATAATAGTAGCTTGTAGGAGTCTTCGAGAGAGAGGCCGACAGGGTGACAGGGATATACTTGCTGCTGTCGGCTCTGTCGAGCATGCCACTGCATCTGACGGTCACCGTTGCGGCATTTGCCATATTGCCCGTCAGTGTGACATTGAACAGCGCCTTGCTGAGATTCGACGTCTCAAGGGTACCCTCCTCATCGAGCTCGATATCTGCCTGCTGGGCAGGCTCTCCATTCGAGGAGACCTTCTCCGTAACAGCAACGGAGAAATCTGCAGCTGTGCTTTCTATGGTATAGTTCTTGAACCCCGAGACCTCGAACTGCTGGTTCACGGTCACAGTCGAACCTACAGATGAAAGGAAGAACGAAAGGACAAGCAACAGGACAGTGCATCTTCTGAAGACGTCAATCATTTATGGTCACCTCCAGAGCAACATTCGAAACGTACCTTCCTCCGGCAGCACCAGACAGGTCGAATGAGTATCCAAAGTTGAAAAGATACTCCGTATCCATCCCCTGATTGTAGATTTCCGGACCATACAGACCGGCAAGAGAGATCGTCTTGGAGCCTGCGCTCGTTCCTGCAACTGTATATGTATTGTGGGTAAGGTCATTGAAGACCTTCAGTGTATAGCCGAGGTAGGCACCTGAGGCTTCATTGTAGAAGGCCGGGAAGGTGAGCGTGACATCGCATGACCTTGGAAAGTTCGAGACTATCTGGAGTCGATAGAGAGAGGTGTCCACTGTCGTCGACTCGGCATTCTCGATCTCGATTTCGGAGATTTCGTTCTTCTCCTCGGATACATCTATGAATCTGAAGGTGACACTCTTTACGAATGGCGCATGGAGAACATAGTGGAACATCCTTTCGCCAAGACCCGATATAGACGCAGAGAGAGAGACTGCAGCAAGCAGCGAAGCAAGC
>LVBC01000320.1 GCA_001604265.1 Spirochaetales bacterium Spiro_01 | reverse complement strand
CCCCAGATCCAGTGTGCCTCTATCGGGTAGATCAGCATACTGATGAGAGCCGAATAGACACAGTAGGCGGAGAACTTGGTTCTTTCTGCCATCGCACCTGATACGATCGTTGCTGTAGTTGCACAGAAGACCAGGTTGAAGACGAAGTAGCTTGCATCCGTAAATCCATCTTCAGGAGATGCAATGAACTCTCTGAAGTGGAGAAAGAGATCGAGATTGGGCTTTCCGATGAGGCCAAAGAGTGCATCTTCGCCCATCATCAGAGAGTAGCCGAGGAACATGAAGACAACGCAGCCGATGCAGAAATCCATCAGGTTCTTCATTATTATGTTGCCTGCGTTCTTGGCGCGGGTAAAGCCAGTCTCGACCATGGCAAAGCCAGCCTGCATCCAGAATACCAGTGCAGCACCTATCAGAAACCAGAATTCAACACTCATAATAGTAATTCCTTATTTGACTCCGAAGAGCAGATCCGAGTATGCAGGGAATGGCCAATAGCTCTTCTCGGTCATGAGCTCGGCCTTGTCACATGGAACACGGAGGGTGCACATTGCAGGAATGAGATAGTCTCTTACCATCTCGGACTCCTTGATGATATCCTCACAGTCCCTTGTCTTAAGAATGACGCAATCAAGCTTCTCGACACCTGCGGCAATCTCATCCAGGAGGGCAGAGAGTGTCTCTACAAGCTTTGTCTCGTAGGAGCACTTCAGTGCAGGTGAAAGGGCCTTCTTCGAGCTTGCTGCGGATGCAACATGGGCGGCATACGATTCGATTGCAGGAGCAATCTGGCACCTTGCCATGTCGACCATCGTATTTGCCTCTATGAGGACGCTCTTGCAGTAGTTCTCAAGCATGATGTCGCGTCTGGATCTGATCTCCTCCTCGCTGTATACGCCAAGGCCGGTGAGCATATCGACGTTCTTTCTGTCCATCAGGTGAGGCATGCAGTCTGCTGTGGTCCTGTAGTTCAGAAGGCCTCTCTTCTCGGTTGCCTCTCTGATCCAGGAGTCATCGTAGCCGTTACCGTTGAAGATGATCCTCTTGTGCTCGCAGATGGTGCTCTTGAGAAGGTCGTGGAGAGTTCCCTCGAAGTCATCAGCATTCTCGAGCTTCTCGGCAAAGATTCTCAGAGTATCGGCAACTGCGCTGTTGAGCATGATGTTTGCACATGCAATGCTGTTGGAGGATCCGAGCATTCTGAACTCGAACTTGTTGCCGGTAAAGGCAAATGGAGAGGTTCTGTTGCGGTCTGTAGTATCCCTGTTGAACTTCGGAAGTACATCTACGCCGAGCTTCATGACAGTCTTCTTTGTACCTGCATATGGAGTATCGGTCTCGATGGACTCGAGGATTGCATTCAGCTCGTCACCAAGGAAGATGGAGATTACAGCTGGTGGAGCTTCGTTTGCACCAAGTCTGTGGTCGTTTCCTGCGGTTGCGACCGAGATTCTCAGAAGATCCTGATAGTCGTCCACTGCCTTTATTACAGCGCAGAGGAAGAGGAGGAACTGTGCATTCTCGTATGGTGTCTCACCAGGAGAGAGGAGGTTCTGACCTGCATCGGTGGCGATGGACCAGTTGTTGTGCTTGCCTGAGCCGTTGACACCTGCAAATGGCTTCTCGTGGAGAAGACATACAAGACCGTGCTTTGCTGCTACCTTCTGCATTATCTCCATTGTCAGTTGGTTGTGGTCGGTTGCGACATTGGTGGTCGTGTAGATAGGTGCAAGCTCATGCTGAGCTGGTGCAACCTCGTTGTGCTCGGTCTTGGCAAGGAT
>LVBC01000007.1 GCA_001604265.1 Spirochaetales bacterium Spiro_01 | reverse complement strand
GTCCGGCTTGCTTGCAAGATAGGTTGCTGTCCTTGCCTGCTTTCCCTTCATCTCCTCGATCTCCTTCTTCTGTATAAGGGAAAGAGATGTGAATGCGGTCTCGGTTCCCGAGAAGAGAGCAGAAAGAAAGATGAGTATTACAGAGATGAACAGTTCGAGCGTCATAATCCAATTATATTCTAGAGTCTCTTGCAAAAACCGGCAACAAATGGTCCAGGTCACATGTAACAGCCTCTGACCGTTGCTACATTCCTGTCCTGGCGGGGTTGGGAGGAGTACATTGCCCGGTATCTGTCGCCGGAAAAAGAACGGAGAGGGGGGGATTCGAACCCCCGAAGGCTTTTGACCTTACACGACTTCCAATCGTGCACCTTCGACCACTCGGACACCTCTCCAAATGCTTTAGAAACGCTGTTATAATAATTAATGGTTGAACTTTTGGCAATACCTATTTGCAATTTGAACAAGTGAGGTGATCTATCATGTTGGACATTGGCAGTATGGCTCCGGATTTCACGCTTCCAGATCAGAATGGAAAGCTGCATTCACTCTCGTCCTACAGAGGACAGAAGGTGATACTCTACTTCTACCCGAAGGACAACACCTCAGGCTGTACCGCGCAGGCCTGCGGTTTTCGCGACCGCTATCCCCAGATAAGAGAGAAGGGTGCTATAGTACTTGGAATCAGCAAGGACAGCGTTGCCTCCCACAAGAGGTTCGAGGACAATCACTCTCTTCCCTTCACACTGCTATCAGACCCTGAGCTCGATGTGATCAAGGCGTATGGAGTCTGGCAGGAGAAGAACATGTACGGCAGGAAGACCTTCGGCATCGTAAGAACGACATATCTTATCGACGAGGAGGGAAGAATTCTCAAGGCTATGGGCAAAGTAAAGGCCAAGGACAATCCAGAAGAGATGCTCCAGCTGCTCTGATAGCGAGCCTATACGCCCAGGAAGTTCCTGACTGTCTCTATTCCACCCTTTGGGATACAGCACCAGTCCTCATTCTCGATCGTGCCTCTGTAGGCATCGTCGAGAGAAAACCATCTGACCTCATCGACCTCATCCTTCTGAAGGATGAGCGATCTCTCGTCGACTGGCCTCTCGTATATAAAGACGAAGGCGATCTCCCTGTCATGGAAGGGCTTTCCGTGGAATATCTGATCCACCTTCACAGGAAACTTTCCTGCAGGTATGAGATCCTCCCTTTGTGCCCTGATCCCAAGCTCCTCTTCCAGCTCCCTCAGAGCAGAGGAGACCACTTCGTCTCCTGCGTGTACGTGCCCTGCAGAGGAGGTGTCGAAGCGGCCCGGAAACGAGTCCTTCACCAGACTTCGCTTCTGCAGCAGGCACTCGTATACACCATCTCGCTTTCTTATGATCCAGATATGTGCAGTGCGGTGGCGAATCCCATCCCTGTGTGCAATCGTCCTTTCAACGGTCCTTCCTGTCGGCATTCCATTCTCGTCGACGATATCGAATATTTCCATAGGGATAAAAATAGGGTGTTGCCCAAAAAACAGCAACACCCCAGGACCCTTTTCGGAACTGTTATTCTGGATCGGTGTAATTCACGGCCTGATCGAAGAGCTCCTCGACCTCCTTCGATGGCGGCTCGTTCGCAAGTGTCACGACAACTGCAACGACAGTACTGAAGATGAAGGCCGGGAAGAGCTCGTAGATGCCTGTGAATGCCAGGCCATAGAGCCAGAAGATATCGCAGAGTGCACCGGAGAGGATACCGGCAACAGCGCCGATGAAGTTGAATCTCTTCCAGTAGAGAGAGAGGAGGATCGTAGGTCCGAAGGCTGCTCCGAAGACGCCCCAGGCGTTGGATACGAGTGCCATGATGGAACCTGCATTCGGAGAGGCTGCGATCATGAGAGCGAGAACAGCGATTGCCAGAACGACATATCTGCCTGCCCAGAGCATCTCCTTCTCGCTGGACTGACCCTTTCTGATGATAGGCTTGTAGACATCGGAAGCGAAGGCGGAAGCTGCAGCGAGCAGCTGGCTGTCTGCGGTACTCATGCTGGCTGCAAGGACTGCAGAGAGGAGAAGACCGGAGATGAGGCCAGGGAAGATTCTTCTGACCATCTCGATGAATACGAGAGAACCGGAATTGACCTGCTCGTCAAAGCCGATGAAGAGGCGGCCGATGACGCCAACGAGAGTTGCGAATACGAGCAGAAGACCGGTCCAGGAGATGCCGATGATGGCGCTCTTCTTGATGGACTTCTGGTCCTTGATGCTCATGAAGCGGATGATGATATGCGGCATGCCAAAGTAGCCAAGACCCCAGGCAAGACCATTGAGGATGTCCTTCCAGCTTGCGAACATGTTGAAGTAGTCGGAAGAGAGCTCTCCTGCGTGGGATGCATCGAGCAGGAAGACTGCGAAGATAGGAGCTGTCATCATTGCACCGAGGATCAGAAGGCCCTGGAAGAAGTCTGTCCAGCAGACTGCAGAGAAGCCACCGAGGAAGGTGTAGCTGATGATGATTATTGCAGCGAGATACATTGCAAGTGTTGCATCCATGCCGATTACTGTATTGAAGAGTGTGCCGCAGGCCTTTACAGAGGAGGCGGCGTAGATCGTATATGCGAAGATGAAGACGACTGCACAGATGAGCTGAAGGACCTTCGAGGAGGACTTGAAGCGGTTCGTCAGGAACTGGGGAATCGTAATGGAATCATCAGCGACAACGGAGAAGCTTCTGAGTCTTGAGGCTTCGAATATCCACGAGAGTGTGTAGCCGACGATAAGGCCGATTGCAATCCAGGTCTGACCGATGCCAAGAGCATATATCGAGGTCGGAAGACCCATAAGTACCCAGGCGCTCATATCGGATGCACCTGCCGAGAGTGCTGTTACCCAGACACCCATCTTTCTTCCACCGAGGAAGTATGTCTTCTCTCCACCACTCTTCTGCTTGATGAAGAAGTATACACCGATACCAAGCATAAAAAGCAGGTATATTACAAAAACGACGACCTCTGAAGCTCTCATGTATAACACCTCCAAGGGATTGCTCCCAATAATGTTCAGAAAAGGAATAATCCTTTACCGAATATTCCATTTCCGAATCATCTACCAAAAAGAATAATAGGTCAAGGATTTTGTCACCATATAAACAGATATATGGGAAAAATGGAACAGGCAGCAATCATTTTCCAGACATAGAAAAGAAAGGAACCCTCCAAGGGTTCCTCTATAATATTCGGAGCCGATGCGATTTGAACGCACGATGGCCATTGCTGACCATGCCTGATTTCGAGTCAGGTGCCTTCGACCACTCGGCCACAGCTCCACGGCAATCATAAGGGAAATCGGGCCTGTTCGTAAAGTCTTTGATTCGATTTTGGAATTAACTGCTATAATCATTTCCCATGAAGACCCTTGTTGCCTTTGATTTCGATGGAACACTCTATCCTATCGCCCCATATGACAGCGAACAGCTTCTCATGCTGATCAGCAACCGGAAGAATGCCAGGTACGAGGAGGCTGTCGAGATCGTAAGAAGGGACCAGGAGGGTCTGCTCGGCCATGAGAACTTCAACAGGGCCTATGACTCTCTTGCAAGGGGAGCATCGAGACAGGATATGAAGATGGTCATCGACGAGCTTGAAGGGAAGGCCGATAGAGCAGAGTATCAGGCCTTCAGGCAGTTGGCAAGGAAGGCTGACCTTGTGACGATCAGCTGTGGAACTGCAGACCTTGCCATCTCCTTTCTTGAGCGACTCGGCATCAGAGACTGCTTCAGGGCCTTCCATGGGAAGGAGTTCATCTATGAAGGAGATATTGTCACGAAGATACTATTTCCTGTAGATACCTTCGAGGCGAAGGCTGCCATCGTCGAGAAATACTATGAAGAATATGACAGGATAATAGCCGTTGGCGATGGTCCGACCGATATTCCGATGCTGAAAAGGGCCGATAAGGGCATCATTGTCGACCTTGTGGGAAAGAATCCAAATTACCCATTCGAGTGTGTTCACTCTATTGCAGAGCTTCTCGAAAGGCTCGATTCCTTATTCTAAGACTCATGCTAAAGTGGTAGAATCGAACCCATGGAAAAGAACAATACTCCGCCAAAGATACAGAAGAGGCCTGGGTGGATCTACACACTGCTTGTACTCATTGTCCGCCCATTTGCAAAGCTGGCCTTCAATCTTACATATACAGGTGTAAAGCCCAAGGGTCCCTGCATCCTGCTTTCGAATCACACTTCCCATCCCGATTTCGTCTTCCTGGCAGAGATGGCCTTTCCAGAGAAGATAACCTTCCTTGCCTCCTACCACTGGTTCACATTCAAGAAGCTGTCTCCGATTCTCAACATGGCCGGCTGTATTCCAAAGTACCAGTTTGCAAATGATATGATGTCGATTCGCCGAATGAAGAGTGTCATAGACAAGAACAACGGCTGCGTTTTCATCGCTCCGGAGGGAACGATCTATGCTGGTGGCTCCCTTGGCTATATCTCTCCTGCAATCGGAAAGATGATCCGCTTCTTCCGCTGTCCTGTATACGCATCGAAGATAGAGGGTGCAGGACTTGGAAACTCCAAGTGGACGAAGAGATACCATCGTGGCAGAGTCAACGTCGATACTCAGCTTATAATCACTCCGGAGGAGGCTGGAAAGCTCTCTGTCGAGGAGATACTTGAAAGGATCAACACCTCGCTGCAGTACAATGATTTCGAATTCCAGAAGCGCATGAATGTCGTTGTCAGGGGAAAGGACAAGCTGGAGGGCTTCGATACTATGTACTACAAGTGCCCTTGCTGCGGAAAGGAGTTCTTCATAAAGTCCCATGGCAACACTGTCGAATGCACCGCCTGTGGAGCAAAGGCAGAGCTCGGAGACGATTTCCGTTTCACCTGGCAGGGGGAGAGGCAGTACTTCGACAACTATGTCGAGTGGTACGATTGGCAGCTTGACCAGATGAAGAAGGCTGTTTCGGATCCTGCATTCTCTCTCTCTGAGGAGGTAGAATACGGTGTCGATGTCCCCGGAAAGAACAACTACGTCAAGGTGGGCAGGGGAATACTTACACTGGACCACACTGGATGGACATACAGGGGAACTCTGAAGGGCAAGGAGGTCGAGGAGCACGATGAGCTTGGAGAGGTCTTCCTTGCAGTCCTCAAGACAGGCAGGCACTTCGAACTTCCATTCAGAAATGGTCACAGCAGGGTCTTCTATCCTATAGCGAATCCGAAGACCTCAATGAGGTGGCACCTGGCCTCAAGGGCAATAACGGAGCTTTACGAGAAGAAGTAAGAGAAACGGCCCTTTGCAGCATCGGTTGAATCTTCAGGAATCGATTCTCCGAATGCTGTGAAGCCCCTATTCCAGAAAAACAAGAGAGCCTGGAGATCGAATCCAGGCTCTTTTGATCAAAGGGGAAAGCTTTTATTATCCTCTCTTCTTTCCCAGGTAGGCCTCCTTGACCTGCTCGTTCTCCATAAGCTCCTTTCCAGGGCCGTGGAGTACGATCGCACCCGTTTCGAGAACATATGCATCGTCTGCGATATTGAGTGCCATGTTGGCATTCTGCTCGATCAGGAGGATTGTAACACCTGCTTTGTTGATCTCGCGGATGATATCGAAGATCTGCTGGACGATGAGAGGTGCAAGACCGAGAGAGGGCTCATCCATCATCATTATCTTCGGTCTGCTCATCAGAGCGCGTCCGACAGCAAGCATCTGCTGCTCACCGCCAGAGAGCGTGCCTGCAAGCTGCCAGGATCTCTCCTTGAGACGAGGAAAGAGAGTGTAGACCCACGCATAGTCCTCTCTTATCTTCTCCTTGTCCTTTCTGAGGTAGGCGCCGATCCTGAGATTCTCTTCGACTGTAAGGTTGGCAAAGACCCTTCGCCCCTCTGGAACAAGTGCGATTCCCTTGTCACAGATCGAGGCAATGGACCTGTTGATGATCTCGGAGCCATCGAGGTCGATGGAGCCGGATTCGGCCTTGACAAGACCACTGATAGTCCTGAGAAGAGTGGACTTTCCTGCACCGTTTGCTCCGATGAGAGTGACTATCTTTCCTTCTGGAACCTCGAGGCTCACACCTCTTAGTGCCTTGATGCCACCATATGATACATGAAGGTCTGTGATTCTAAGCATTCTTCTCCTCCCCGAGATATGCAGCGATGACTGCAGGATCGGACTGTACCTCAGCAGGAGTACCCTTCGAGATAAGGGCGCCGAAGTTCAGTACATAGATTCTATCGGAGATGTTCATTACCAGGTCCATATGATGCTCGATCATGCAGACAGTGAGCTTGAAGTCGTCTCTGATCTTTCCGATGAAGTCCGTAAGCTCGATCGTCTCCTGCGGGTTCATACCTGCAGCTGGCTCGTCGAGCAGAAGGAGTGTCGGCTCGGTTGCCAGCGCTCTTGCGATCTCGAGTCTTCTCTGCAGACCGTAGGGAAGCGAGGTACAGTTGTTGTCCTTCACTCCGTACAGTCCAAGGATGTTGAGAAGCTCTGCAGTCTCCTCCCTCTGTCTCTTCTCCTCTGCGGCGTTGAGACGGAAGGTCGCAGTAAAGACATTGGAGGTCCTTCTCAGATGCTTTGCGATGAGTACGTTGTCGAAGACGCTCTGGCTCTTCCAGAGTCTGATGTTCTGGAAGGTTCTGGCAATGCCAAGCTTTGTGATCTGGTCCGGAGTGGGCTCCAGATGACCTGTGTACTTGCCGTTGTCTGTTCCAGCATAGAGCTTCTTCATCTTTCCAACTGGATGGTTCTCTACGATCTTCTTTCCCATGAAGAAGACATTTCCATTGGTAGGCGCATATACTCCTGTAATTACATTGAAGGCGGTCGTCTTTCCGGCACCGTTCGGTCCGATAAGGGAGACGATCTCTCCCTGGTCGACATGCATCGTGAGGGAGTTTACAGCTACGACACCGCCGAACTGCATTGTGATGTCGTTCATTTCAAGAACAGTGCTGCTCATGCGTGTGCCTCCTTCTTCCTGAGTTTTTTCGAGAGCCATTTTCTGATTCCCTCTATCGAGAACTCCTTGTCTCCCATGATGCCTCTCTGGTAGAGAAGTACGATTGCCATGATGACGATAGAGAAGACGACCTTTCTGAAGCCTGGGCGCAGCAGTGGAACGTGGAAGCCTCCGATGTATGTATCGGCATTGTCCAGGAATCTCAGCCACCACTCAGAGCATGCAATGAAAAGGAAGGAGGAGATGCAGGAGCCTGTGATGGAGCCGATACCTCCGATGACGACTATGAGAAGGATCTCATAGGTCATTGCGGACTTGAACTGGCTTGCCTGTACTGTGGTCTGGAACATTGCCAGAAGTGCACCTGAGATTCCTGCGAAGAAGGAGCTGATCGTGAAGGCAAGGCGCTTGTGGTGTGCAAGGTTGATGCCCATTGCCTCAGCAGCGACTTCATCATCCCTTATTGCCTTGAAGGCTCTGCCGTAGGTCGAGTTGATCAGAAGCACGATTATCGCGATACAGAAGCCCGAAACTGCAAATGGAAAGAGTGCAGAGCGGAAGATAGGGAATCTTCTGAGAAGGTTGGAGCCGTTGGTAAGTCCACCGAGCTTGTCCCACTGGAAGATTGCTCTAATGATCTCGGCAAAGCCCAGTGTTGCGATTGCAAGGTAGTCGGACTTCAGGTGGAGTACCGGAAGACCGATGAGGTATGCGAAGAAGGCGGCAACGACACCGGCAAGCAGGATGCCGACAGCTACAGGAACTGCGAACTGGATGATGCCTCCATCGTAGTACTGGTAGACGGCAGCTCTGGACTTCACTGGAATTGTGAGAACTGCATAGGTGTATGCTCCGAGCAGCATGAAGCCTGCCTGGCCTAGAGAGAAGAGGCCTGTAAAGCCATTGAGCAGGTTCATCGATACTGCAACAAGTGCGTAGATGGAACCTTTCTTCAGAACTGTGAACAGCATCGAGGTCTTTGGAAGGATCTGCTCGAGAACTGCTACGATGAGGAAGATACAGGCGATCAGGACAAAGCTGATTATGAGGTCGCGTCTTTTAGTCTTATCCATACTGACCCCCTTATACCTTGTCAGTTGCCTTCTCGCCAAAGAGGCCAGTAGGCATGAACATGAGAACGATGATCAGAAGAACGAAGGTGAACGCATCGGAGAATGTCGTCCAGCCCAGGCCCTTGATGATGTTCTCGCAGATACCGATTATGAAGGCTCCGATTACAGCTCCCGGAATCGAACCGATGCCACCGAATACAGCAGCAACGAAGGCCTTGAGACCGGGCATGCCACCTACTGTCGGTGTAACACCGGTGTAGTTGGAGAAGAAGAGAATCGAGCCGATTGCAGCGAGCAGTGAACCTATGACGAAGGTCGCACTGATTACGCTGTTGATCCTTACTCCCATGAGCTGCGCAGTCTCGAAGTCTCTTGAGACAGCTCTCATGGCGATACCGATCTTTGTGTATTTGATGATGCTGACAAGCGCAACGATCAGGATGATCGTTACGAATGGGGTAATGACCGTTACACGCTTTGTCATTGCACCGAAGATTTCGATGGAATCAGCAATGAAGGGCACTGATGGGTAGTACTTTGTAAGACCACCGGTTACATACAGTGCAAGGTTCTGCAGGAGGTATGACATGCCGATTGCAGAGATCATTGCGGACATTCTTGGAGCGGTCCTGAGCGGCTTGTAGGCGACACGCTCGATTGCAAAGCCGATAACACCGGTCGCAATCACTGCAAGAGGCAATGATACATAGAGAGGCAGATAGCTTGCCGAATAGATGACCATAAGTGCGGCACACATGAAAACATCACCATGGGCGAAGTTGATCAGACGGAGAATGCCGTAGACCATCGTGTATCCAATGGCGATCAGCGCATACTGTCCACCGGTGGAGATTCCGGCCAGCAGGTATGGCAGATTGGATTGAAAGAATCCCATAACTACTCCTAAAGTTGTGGATATAAAAAAAGGATAAAGGCTGCTAGGCAGCCCCTATCCCTGAAAGTACTGGATTTACTTTACGCTCTGTACGGAGACGAACTGCCACTTTCCAGTAGTGTTGTCGACCTTCTTTACGTAGGCAACATTTCTGATTGCATCGCCATTCTCGTCGAATGCGATATCGCCGGAAATGCCCTTGTAGGTCACCTTTGGGAGGACCTTCTGAATGTCTGCGCCCTTGGTGGAGCCGGCCTTCTTCAGTGCCTCGAGAGCGGTGTAGTATGCATCGAAGCCCATTGCTGTTACAGCTGCGATCTCATCGTTGCCACCATTGTTGGTCATTGCAGTCTGGTTGGAAGCAAGATACTTCTTGAACCCGTCGACGAATGCTGTGATCTGAGGATCGGTGGAACCTTCGACGAAGAAGGTAGTTACACTGATATCGACCTTTGTGCCCTTTGCAGCGCCGAGGACAACGTTGGAATCCCAGGTATCACCAGCGAGGATAGGCATTGTAAGACCCTGGGTGTTAGCCTGCTCGATGATGAGAGCAGCTGCCTCGATGGAGACTGGGGAGTAGAAGACGTCACAGCCCTTGTTCTTTGCATTTGCAACATATGCAGCGAAGTCGGAGGTGCCTTCTGGGAAGGTCTCGTAGATGACCTCTCCGCCGAGAGCCTCGAAGGCCTTGATGAAGTAGTTGCAGAGACCTACAGAGTAGTCGTCACCGAGCTTGGCAAGAGCGTATGCCTTCTTTGCACCGAAGGTATCCTTTGCATAGTTGGCAAGAACAGTGCCCTGGAATGGGTCGAGGAAGCAGATTCTGTAGTACCAGTCGTTGCCGAGTGTTACCTGTGGGTTTGTGCAGGTTACCCCGATTGCAGGAACTTCAGCGTTTGCGAAGGTATCGCCACCGGCAATGGAAACACCTGAGCCATAGGAACCGAGTACGAGGGAAACGCCCTTGGAAACGAGCTCGGAAGCTGCAGTTACGGCCTTGTCGTTGGAGGATTCGTTATCGACGATGACGAGCTGGACTTCATAGTCGGTTCCGCCGATATTGACAGTAGGGGTAATGGAGTTGGCGTACTGGATACCGAGAGTCTCCTGCTTGCCACCTGCACCGTTATCTCCAGAAGCTGGCTCATAGACACCGATCTTGACGACCTTTGCACCTGAAGCACCTGTTCCTTCCTTTTCGCCACCTGCGAAAACGACAGCAGAGACAAGAAGAAGGATGGACAGAACAACGAAAAGTTTCTTCATAATCAAACTCCTCTT
>LVBC01000319.1 GCA_001604265.1 Spirochaetales bacterium Spiro_01 | reverse complement strand
TCGCATTCTTTATTATATTCAGCAGTGCCTGCTTGAAGTAGTTCGCATCTATGTTTATGCGGGGAAGGAAGTTGTCGAAGTCCGTTATGAGTTCGATCCCGTGCTCCTCCAGCTCGGGTCGGACGAATTCGATGATGTTCATCAGATGTGGAAGCACCGACTGGATATGAGGCTCGAGGTTCATCGGACGGACTGCGAAGAGGAATTCGACCACAGTGCTGTTGAGAGTGCTTATCTCCTCCTCTACGACCGACAGATACCTGTCCGCCTTCTCCTTTGTGATAGTGCCACCATTCTTCTCGAAGGCCTTCGCAAGCAGCTGCAGGTGTATCTGCATTGCGGCGAGCGGGTTCTTTATCTCGTGAGCGATGCCTGCGGCCATCGTCGTCATGCTGGCAAGGTTCTCGCTCCTTCTGAGCCTGGCCTCGTTCCGCTTGTCCTCTGTTATATCGCGGACCAGAACGTCTATGTACTCTACATTGTCCGAATTTATGATATTGAGTCCCACACGGACTATACTCACATCGCCTTTCCCTCTCTCCAGGCTGAACTCGCTGACTTCAGTGCTCTTGACCTTCATCTGCTTCTGGACAAAGTCGCAGATATCCCTATCGAGGCAGATATCGGAAAAGCGGAGTCCCTCGAAGCGATTCCTTGTCTTCCTGTCTGCAGGCACTAGGTAGTAGAATGCGTCGTTGACGAACCTCACTTCTCCATTTGACAGGACGCAGTGGCCATCTGGACTCTTGTTCATCAGATCGGTCAGCATATCAGCTTCTCTGATCTGCGCTTCTACAAGTGCTATGAAGTCCCCTCTCGATACCGAATCGGCCTTTGTAAGTGCCTTCTTCAGAAGTTTATTGCTCATCTGACAGCTCCTTTGAGATTCTTTCCAGCATCACTCTCCTGTTCTGGTTGTATGTTATTGCCTCATTACTGCACCTCGAGATGATGTCCACATATCTGGCTGCAAGATGAGGTGGAATCGAGGAAGCAAGCGCCCTCTTTCTTATCTCGGATATCACCCTTGAAAGGAACCTGTCGTAGGCCGAATAGGGTTCGAGGAAGGAGCAGAGAGAAGAAAAGGCAGCAGAGGGCGTATTCTCCTTCCTTTCAATAAGGTCGACAAAGCTGCTGGCCTCTCTTTCAAGACGCTTCGAATCGAAGCCTGAAAGCGTATAGTAGTAATCCTCGATCGAGGAGATATCCATAGGAGCAAAGAGAACATTCGTCAGGTACTCTCTCTCCAGCTCGCTTCTGATCGGCATCACCTGATACTTCCTTACTCTGGAAAGAATTGTATCAAGAATCCTTCCCATGTTCTTCGAGACGAGGATTATATGGGCACCCTGTGGTGGCTCCTCGAGCAGCTTCAGGATGCTGTTCATTGCACCCGGTGTGACATCCTCTATATTCTCGAGGATGACGCACTTTTCTCTGCTGCTGTCGTACATCAGATAGGAGTGGATGAGCCTGATCTGATCGATGTTGAAAAGCCCCTTTCCACCCCTCTTGTCCAGAAGTGCGAGCACCTCCTTCTCGAGCTTGTCCAGCCTCTCTCCCAGGCGCTTTTCCTCAAGCTCGGGGTCGATATCGTATAGAAGCTCCGAGACTGCTGCAGCCCTTTCGAAGAGCGACTTGTCGCCTGAATCCAAAAGGCTCTGATGGAAGCTGAAGAGAAGTACTCTCAGCTGGAAGAGAAGTATCTCGAGACTCCTTCTGTTCCTCTTTCTCCTGAAATCTGCGATTGCGGCACGCACTCTGACATTCGTATCCCTGCTGGAAATGATGACAAGGTCGCTCGTATCGAGTGTCGAGAAGTGGTTGCTCTGACCAAGCAGTGTCATTGCAAGCTCCACAGCGGCAGTCATCTTACCAGAGTATGGACTTCCGGCAAAGAGCACGCACTGTGGAACAAGCCCCTTCTCGAGCTCAAGGGCCAGACGGTCTGCAAGCTGTGGCTGGGTCGCTCTCAGATGCTCGAAGCTCATATGCTCTTGACTCCGCTTATTATGGAACCGACTCCCCTCATCACCTTGGAGTATATCCTTGTGTACAGGATCGAATGATCAAGCATCGGTGTGAAGTCTATGAGGTTCTGGTAGTTGAGTATCCAGAGGATGAAGCCGAGGATGAAGGAAGAGACGAGGATTCCCCAGACAAAGCCGAGGATGTTGTTGAGATAGCTCAGATAGAATGTGTCTGCCACCCTCTCCAGCATCGAGCCGAGAATGTACAGTGCTATGTAGCCGACAAGTGCAAGCAGCACGAACGACAGCAGTGCCGGAAGGAAGCGGGGAAGAGATGGGAATGCATTGACTACGAGATTGGAAAGCGGTCTTGTGAACATGATTCCAAGGAAGTAGGCCGCGATCAGACCGGCCCAGTGCGAGAACTCCGAGATGAAGCCCTTCAGGCAGCAGCCTACAGAGCCTGCGATCAGAACGATCAGAATCACAATATCCAGAATACCGAGCGACAGTGCTCCAACGCTTATTGTCCAGCTCACCTTTCCAACTCCTTGAATATCAGGTCGACTATCCTCTCTGTCGATGGCACAGAGGCCTCTCTCCTGCAGTTTTCTCTCAATCTATCTGAAAGGCTCCTGTCCTCCAGCAGCCTGACAGCCTTTTCGATCAGCTCCTCGTCGTTCCAGCCGACCAGGGCTTCTCCCCTCTCTTCGAGAAAGCGGGCATTCTCGATCTGGTCTCCCCTGCTTGCGTTGGTCCTGATCGGCGCAAGCACCATTGGAACTGCTGCCCATCTGAGCTCCGAGATCGCATTTGCACCTGCCCGCGATATCACGAGACTTGCTCTCTTTATAAGCGATGGCAGCTCGTCGGCTATGAACTCGTGGTGCTCATAGTTCTCATGCACTATGTTCCTTCCAGTAGGTCCCGTCTGGTGGACCACGTATGCCCTCTCTGTCAATTCGTCAAGATGCGCATATATGCACTCGTTGAGACTCTGTGCACCGAGACTTCCTCCGAGAATCAGCAAAAGGGGCCTCTCATCCGGCGTCTGCATGCACTCTATGAGGTCTCTTCTCACAGGGTTGCCTGTGTAGACGTACCTCTCATCGCCATGCACAGTATCGAAGCCAAGGCAGATTCTCCTTGCAAAGCGTGCATTTATCCGATTGGCAAGCCCCATCGAAATGTCGCTTTCGTGGGTTATCACAGGAACCCCTCTCAGGGCGGCTGCAAGCACGACCGGAACAGAGACGTAGCCACCCTTGGAGAAGACGATATCCGGTCTCAGCCTTCCTATCAGGAAGAAGGCCCTGACGATTCCAATCAGCAGGCGGAATATATCCACAAGGTTCTCGAACGAGAAGTAGCGCCTGAGCTTTCCTGCCGGGATTGCAATGAATTCGAAGCCGTGCGAGACAACATACTCCCTCTCATTCTCCTTCTGGCTTCCGATATATACGATATCTGCGTCGGTTGCCCTTTTCCTGAGCTCTTCTGCCACGCTCAGGGCCGGAATCACATGCCCCAGGGTCCCACCGCCCGTAAATACCGCCTTCATAGCTATAAGGTACTTTCTGGACGGCGTTGCTGTCAATCCGGATTGGGACAAAATGACACACTCCAGCACTAGTCTTTCCGCCGACCAATGATTATACTTTGAACATTATGGCATTCAAATTTCTTACCGCAATCCTAGGCGGCACAAAGCATGAGAAGGATAT
>LVBC01000318.1 GCA_001604265.1 Spirochaetales bacterium Spiro_01 | reverse complement strand
TGAAGTCCATAGTTACTCCTTTATTCTTTGGTTGTTAATGCTTAGGTAATGAGTTTGAACACTTTCACGAAGCCGGAGATGTAGGTGATACCGGGACGGATACGGATGTACCAGTGATACTTCCAATCGCTTCCGTGGTGTTCGACTTTGAGTTCGGCATCGGTGCGATAGCCGACGATGATGAACTTGGGCAGGCCGCCGATGATGTAATCGGCATCCATGAGACGGGGCTTTACGGGGATACCTGCAAAGGAGACATTGCCGCCTTCCAGCAGCAGGCGGTCTCCGGCTCCGGTCTCACGCTTGGCGAGTTCAGCCCGGATGCGGATCAGGTCTTTATGAGCTACGTAGAACTTGAAGTTCTCCTGCTCTTCCAGCATCTCGTCCGAGAAAGCCAGGAGAACCGCTTCGAAACGCTTCGCCCAGTCGGTGTAGGTGGTCTTGGAGAGATTGGTGACATCGGTGGCTGTAGTTGCCAGTTTGACCACCCCATCCAGCGCTTTGATCTTGGCAGTGGCAGAAGCACGGTCACCTTTGAAGAGCAGCATGCGGACGGCTTTCTCGGTCTTCTTGGCGATGTGGTTCTCCACGTATGCTCCGAAGGCATCTTCACCGTACTTGTCCTTGTAGAACTCGACCACGTCACGTCCCAGAGTGAACTCGGCATTGAGTATCCCGGTGGGGACGGAGAGGTCAGCTGTACTAACATTCTGAGCCGTCAGAGCTCCATCGAGGGAGTTCTTGAAGACCAGGTCATCGATCAGGCCAACATCGATCTTCTCGTCTTTGAGCAGCGGCAGGACCGAGATATCCGAGAGGGTATCTCCGGGCTGGCTGCCGATAACCTCATCGATAAATAGTGAGGTAGTATTGGCACTTAGGATGTTCATGGCTTTGCCGGAGTCCACATCGGAGATGCCTTTGTAGATCTCACGATGACTGGCCTTGACCATGATCTTGTTGCCATCGATCGTAACCTCTTTGTCCACATTGGAATGGTTAGCATCAGGCTCTCCGGGAATGCTCTTGGAGATGGCTCTGCTCATGGTTACTGAGAGGTCCTTCAAGCTCTTCTCGATGCTGTGGATGGCATCACCAAGCTGGAGGTTGGGATTACCCTTCTCCAGTTCACTGATCTTCTCAGTGATGGCGGTAATGCCCTTCTGCAGCTCGGAGTTGTTGTTGTGCTCCGCTACCTTACGCAGGCGGCTGAGCTCGTTCTTGATCTCAGCCAGACTGGATTCGGTACCGCTGTAGTCATCTGCTTGTCCGTAGATCGAGACACCATTGAACTCGCCTTTCTCGACCTTCTGCCAAAGCTCGCTGCTCAGGTCTTCGCACTTCAGAACCTGAACCCATGCTCCCACCTTGGTATCGGGGAAGTGCTCACGGTCACTGGTCTTGAGGATGTAGTTCTCGACTACGGTGAACTCAGGCACCGGCTGCATGTTGTGATTGACATCACACTTGCCCACCAGGCCATGCTTGGCGAAGTGATCGCAGGCCTTCTGAATCTCCTCTCGGGAGTAGTAGTCGCCCTGCGAGTCGTGGATATTGGGCTCCATCAGGGTAACGAACAGACGTCCCTGGGTGCCCTGCGTTTCACTCTTGAACTTGGTGGAGTTGATCTTGTGCTCAAAGCTTCTGCCGGAAGCATTCTTGACCACAAAGCCCTTCTGATTGGCGGGAGTCATCTCGTCAAACAGGAGCGAGACCAGCTCGACTTCCACATTGCGAAGTTCTCCCTTGAGAATGGTGCGTTTACGATTCACGCTACCTCCTTTGTTATTGTAGGTTAGTTGATTATCTGTTATGTAGTTGTGCATAGTCATTGTGTTCCAAAGTTCCGGTTCTGCATAAAGAGCTGCTCATCAGCGGTCTGCAGCACCTCCGTCAGGTTGCCGAAGTTGAAGTCCTCCGGCTTTACTTTCCAGCCGAAGTCGAAGTTGAACTCGTTTGCCAGAGCCAAAGCCAGGCGGTTCTGCAGCGGTCTAACCACGAACTGGTAGAACATCCGCATATCGCTGCTATTATCGCCACCAAGCTGCCCAGGAATAAGCTGAGAGACGATCCTTGCCGGGACCCGATGATAAGCGAGGATGCCTTCTCTAAGGTCTTTCTTGAGTCCTAAGAAGCCGCCTTCCCTGTCTTGCTGTCTGAGCGGTTCGAGGCGTATCTTCACATCCCGGCTCTCACTCTCGATCAGGACAGTGGAGTGGCTCTTGGCATTGCCCTTCACTTCTGTGAGTGCTTTCTCGATCTCGGTATAGGCATCGGTCAGGACTTCATTGCCCTGCTCGTCAGTTACCGTTCCATCTCTGAGCGTACCGCCCTCAACGATCACGAAATAGTCGATCATTAGACCGTTCTTGAAGTTGTTGTAGTCGAAGGTCTTTATCTCGCCCAAGATCTCGATGTTGATGGCGATGGGCAGACAGGCCAGGCCCCAGGCGTTCGATCTGTGAGTGGACTTCTTCACATGGATGATGTCCTCATAGGCGAAGTCCTTCTTCTGGTTGTTCTTGACCTGGATATAGTTGGGCTTGAAGAAGCCAAACTCGTCATAGTTCTCCACGATCTGCACTTCAGAAGGCAGCATCCTTTCCAGTCCCATCCACTGGCCTTGGGCGTTCCGCATCTTGATCAGGAAGCCGTTACCGCAGGCGAGATAGAACTTCATCAGTTCCGCCAGGATGGTGGTCTGGTCTTCACAAGCGGGGAACTCCGCGGTTTCCATCCAAGCTTTGACTTGGCTGTTCCTGCAGTCGAACTGCATGATGGTTGCCATCGTCAGGGCATCGATGCAGCCGGAGTGGTACTCATCGATATCCAGAAGATTGAGCAGACTGCTCATGGAGTAGGGTTGAGAGACCACTTTCTTGGTCTCGGCTGCCTTGGATACCAACTGCTTGCCGACTCTATTCAACTTGGAAAGATCTATGGGTTCTGGCTTGTATTTACTCTCCAGGAGATCACTTGCAGAACTGATAGCCAGATTATAGGCACCTAACCGCATCACTCTCATGAGCCCGCTCCGGTACCGCTCTTCAGCAGGTCGATCTTGGCGATCCTGACCAGGCGTGTGCCGTCTATTCTGCTGGTGTAGTATTCCACACTGGGCAGGTCCCGGTTCATCAGCTTCTGGTAGTAAGAACGGAACTTCTCTTTGAGTGAGTAAAGCTCAGAATCAGGATCAGATACATTCTGGGCATTGACGATCAGGAAGACCGTCCAGGCTATATCAGTATCCACATACTGCCGGGAGGTGCCATGCTTGCCTGTCTCGGAATCGAGGATCAGGATGGCGCAGGGCAGGTTCTTGGGGATGTTGTCCTTATTGTAGAGAATCTCAGCTAATCCTGCCAGTTTCAGTGCTTCGGAGATGCGTTTGCGCTCGGCTTGGTACTTTTCAAGTGCTGTCACAGGCTCACCTCGATATCGTTCAACTGCTGATAGATCCACTGCTCCCGATTAGCGATGACAGACACAAACACATTACGGGCAGCGATGCCTTCCCGCTTGATCTTGCCCCGGATGAGATAGGCGATCTCGGCTACGGTCAGAGCTTTACCTGTCTCTTTATCGGTCCAAGACAGGTGCTTGCGTTCGACCCAAGCAATAAGTGGAGCGATCGGAGTCCAGGAAGGCACTTTACCGCCCAAAACGAAAGGCTCATGTTTCACATTGGAGCCCACTCTGAGGATCATGGCTTCAGGACTGGTCTCGACCAGATAGCCGGTATTGCCATAGAAGTCACCCTTGTCATAGATCTGCTGTGCCAATATTTCCTTTCGGGACTCGGCATCGATAACAGAACCTATCAGGTGTAATCGGCTTTCCAGAGCGGCATAGATAGCCCGGTAGATCTCGATCATCAGCTCATCGGGATTTGTATAGCTATCAGGCATCAGATCACTCCCACCCGGATTAGGCGTGGCTGCCTGGGCTTGAGTTCGTTCAAGCGATCCTGACCAGCTTGATTGAGATAGGAACTCATAACGGTCAGTGCTCTCAGCTCAAGGTTGGCTTTAAAGACGTCTATTTCGCTCCCTGTGAGCAGTTCGGTTGCAGACTGGTCTAAATCCTACGGTCTTGACTATTCCCTCGCCCAGGGTCTTCAAATTGAGAAACTCACAGGTACTGTGCAGCATCAGGAAGCAGAACCCAAAACGAAAAGAAACGAGAAACGGCTCCTCTTCCGGCAGGTCATCGTGAGTTGCATGATCATAGTGTTCCTGCAGAACCAGTGAGTGGATCATCTCCATGATCAGTCCTTGATGTTCTTTGAAGATGCCATTGTTAGCCATATCCTTGGGCAGGTTGAGGATGGCGAGCATGGCATCGATCTCGACCGGAATTGGTATCACTGTCCTTTCCTCATCAGTTCAGAAAGTTCAATGGCTCTCATTCCCACATGCTTCGCCCACTTGGAGGCTAGCATGCCATTGGCTGCTCGTTCCCAGTCTCCAGCACCGATAAAAGCCAGTGTGTTCTTAAACTCCAGGAGTCCCTTGATGCCAAGGTTGAAGCACATGTTCAGCAGCACCGACTGGCGAACCTCATCCAAAGAATTGTAGATTTCAGGAATCTCATCCAGTATCTGTTTCTCGCAGTTCTGGATATCGTGCTCCAAGAGCAGATAAGCTTCTTTCTGGGAGATACCTCGGTCATCGAGATTGCGGCCGATACCAATGGTCAGCTTGCCTGCTGTACAGCGGTATGGTTTCAGTCGCAGACCTTCATGTCTGACTAACTGAGCTTTGATTCGGTTCATCAAAGCGTCGGTCATGCATACTCCTTGTTCCAGATGTGATCATTGATCCAGAGCCAGGAAAGCACTACCCTGTCCGCTGACAAATCAGGATGAGCAAGGATGAGACCAAAAAGAAAATTTTTTTTCTTGACATAAAACTCATCATTATTATTGATTTTATATAAGGATAATTGGTTGCTGTTAGTCGAAAGGAGATTTTTGGTGATAGTCTTTGATCAATTCTGTTTCTCAGATTTTTCGAGGTGGACGCTGCATCAAATCTTTCAGAGGATTTTGTGTGCTAAGTAAAGATACTCCGAGCATGAGCGAAGCGTTTCTGCCCAAAGAGGTAGAACGTTTATCAAGCCAATCGATGATGAGGTCGGTGCAGAATCCGAACATGATGACAGAATATGGGATATATGATGATAAGAATGTACCTAATCAATAAGAGAGAAGTTGGGTCGAAATATATACAGCAGCTAATGACTCAGCACTCAAGTGTGGATTGATTCTATGTTTTTTAGTAGCATCAGATCGATAATAGCTGTGTTAAAGCTACTGAAAAGAAAAAACCTTGTTCAGTTGCTATTGTGCGCCATATTGAGTAGCATGCCTTA
>LVBC01000317.1 GCA_001604265.1 Spirochaetales bacterium Spiro_01 | reverse complement strand
TTCAGATTGAAAAGATGAAAAAACAGCATTGGAGGGAGATTGACCCTCCAATGTTGGTGAAATAAATACTATTCAGTCTTAATTCTGAACATCGTGATCGTAGAGCTGTCTGCACCGCAGCAGAGCATATAGGCTCCACTTGGAGAGATTGCAGCCCTTGCAGGTCTGAATGCAGTGCCTGTGACACCTACGAAGGATGGAAGAGAGTTCTCTATCTTCCAGGTGCTGATAGAGGATGAACCCGAGTTGAGGAAGTAGAGGAAGTGCTCATCATAGGAGGTGAACATCTTCACAGTACCGGTACTGCTGCCCTCATCACTGCTTCTCGAGATCGTACTGACCAAAGTGACACTCTCTCCATCGGTTGCAAAGACGTATAAGGTCTGACCGACAGCGACAGCTGCCCTGACAGCCTCTCCAGAAGCGGATGGCAGAAGAGCAACAGCAGTTGCTCCCTCAAGCTGCGAGAGACTGCTCTCGGTGATGGACATGTACACGTTCGATTCGTTCCAGCAGAATGTGATGTGGCCATCATCCGGGTTCACGAAGACCATCCTCTCACCATCCTGGCTTGCATTCATCAGCGTATACTGTGAGATCGTGGAATTGGAGCCATGCACGACTCTTCCTGTTGTATAGTAGCTTGCTGCCGAGTTGATCAGGGTATCGGTGTTGGTCAGGCTTCTGAGAACTATGTAGTTCCAGGGCTGGTTCGTGTAGCCGAAGATGCCGAAGTTGCCATTCATCCAGCTTGCATTCCTGATAAGGCCTGTGGCCTTCGTCAGGTAGATGTCGCTTCGTGTGCTTCTGACGAGACCCTGTCCCTCGACCTCCTTTGTCAGCGTCATTGCCGAGCTGTCGTATGCGAATCTGGCGCTGGTCGCTCTGGTCTCTCCTCCGATCGGAACATTCTCATACAGCAGTGCGATCTTGCTGCAGCCATTCAGCTGGATTGCATCCATTACAGGATATTCGTAGCTGATGCTGGTCTTGGCGACAAGTTCGTTGCGCTGTATCGAGCAGATTGTGGCAGTTTTCGTCTGGTCCGAGGTGAGCAGTACATTTCCATCGGATAGGAATTCGATTGTGTTCCTGCCTCCTATCTTCAGCTCTGTGCTGCCCTGTATTGTGCTGGCCAGTACCGGAACACCTCTCTCTCCAAGCAGGGCGGCCTGGAAGGAGATCGAAGTGGAGCCCGTGGCTCCCAGCATCCTCGTGCTTGCAATGACATCCAGGCGGTGTTCGCCAGGATTCGGACAGATCGTGACCTCGGTCCCATTTCCGACGGGACTGCCATCGAGATACCAGGAGACGGAGACGTCAGAACTGGAAAAGGAGCTGGTATCCAGGGATACTGTGCGATTCTCCTGGGCTGGTATCTGGTCTCCGGATGAAAGGTTCCTCACTGTGCAGATTATCGGTGTGCCTGCCTTGTTCTCAAGCGTGAGCTGCCCGACTATCGAAGGAAGTGCATCCACATTGAAGCTCAGGCTTCCAGAGGTCGTCTTGTTGTCGACTATTCTCACCGCCTCTGTATATCCGGCGGCCTTCAGTCCCTTGTCATACAGGATGGCATGGACTATGTAGGAGCCTGCAGGAAGATCCGAGAGCGAGAGGGTTGCACTTGAGTTCGATATCTCGAGCTGCCTCTTCGAAAGATAGGTGTTCCCATTCTGGTCCTCGATGCTCACTTCGACAGATGGCGACTCCACATTTGCTCCATCCCAGGTGTAGACGAGATTCAGTGCACCCTGTCCGATGAGCTCGTTGAGAACTACAGTGACAGAGGTGTTGGTCTTGTTGAGGTTGAAGGTGGTACTGCCTCTTACAAGCGCAGTGCCACTCTCGTTGCACCCCTCTGCAGTGATGTTCCAGGTGCCCACTGGAACACCTTCGAGAAGGAAGGTGCTCCTTCTCGTGTTGTAGACGTGGGTTTTGTTGTCAGGCCCTACACAGGTGATGTTGTACTCTGTGATCGACAGATCCAGGTCTGCCGGTATGATCGTTCGTGAGACCTCCTTGTCCAGGATTATCCTCATGTCCTCGGTGTCGGTCTCGCTCTCACATCCTACCATCACTAGAAGCGCCAATGCTGCAAGTAGAAGCAGGAGACTGGAAAAATACTTTTTCATAGATACCTCCGAAAAAATTGATTAGATCGGAAGAGCACA
>LVBC01000316.1 GCA_001604265.1 Spirochaetales bacterium Spiro_01 | reverse complement strand
AATTTCCTATGTAGTAAAGAGTTGACCTTGAAGCTGTGAAAAAGGTCGAAAAATAATCGAATTAATTCTCCAAATAGGGTTGACCCCACCCCCCTTTAGGCTTATAAAAGTCCTTGTAAAAAAACAATCAAGGGTTAGGTGGTATGGTTAACAAGCCTGGAAATGAGACAG
Source organism: Spirochaetales bacterium Spiro_01 (assembly GCA_001604265.1). Classification (GTDB taxonomy): domain Bacteria; phylum Spirochaetota; class Spirochaetia; order Sphaerochaetales; family Sphaerochaetaceae; genus Bullifex. The sequence goes on along the minus strand of LVBC01000316.1, from coordinate 2,935 downwards.
TTGATATTGAGGTTCCTCCTGGTGGACTACCTCTGAGGTGTCGCGCTTCCTGGGATTCCTTCCAATACCACCCTGGGAATGCAAAATGATCGAACTCAGACATCTAAGAAAGGAATTCGATGACAACACTATCCCTCTGAAGGATATCAATGTGACCATCAACAATGGTGATGTCATCGCTGTTATCGGACCATCAGGTACCGGTAAGTCAACACTCCTGCGCTGCATCAATATGCTTGCAGAACCTACAAGCGGCCAGATACTGGTCGATGGGCAGGATATAACCGCCAGAGGGTGCAACCTCAATGAGGTAAGAAAGAAGATGGGCATGGTATTCCAGTCCTTCAACCTTTTCGGACACCTCACAGTAATCGAGAACATCATGAACCCGCAGATCACCCTGCTTGGACGCTCAAGGCAGGAGGCCTACGACAAGGCAATGTACCTGCTCCAGTCCGTCGGTCTTGCGACCAAGGTATTCTCATACCCTGACGAGCTCTCGGGTGGACAGCAGCAGAGAATCGCAATCGCAAGGACACTGGCAATGGATCCGGAGATCATCCTCTTCGATGAGCCGACCAGCGCTCTCGACCCGAGCATGATCGGTGAGGTCCAGTCCGTTATCAAGATGCTTGCAAAGACCGGCAGGACCATGATGATAGTCACCCACGAGATGGATTTTGCCCGCAAGATCGCAAACCGTGTCTTCTTCATGTACGATGGAGACATATATGAAGAGGGAACTCCGAAGCAGATATTCGAGCATCCGAAGAGAGAGAGGACGAGGCGCTTCATTCAGAGACTCTCGACACTCACCTACAGGATAGAATCGACAGAGTTCGATCTGGAGGCCGCAAACGACGAGCTCCAGATCTACGGCGAGAAGCTTCTCATCGAGGCAGAAAGACTGACAAAGGTCTCTCTCGCACTCGAAGAAATCTGCATCAACAACATCGCAGCATACGAGGAGCACCCCGACATCCTCGTCAAGGTGGAGTACTCCGAGAAGTCGGATACGATCTCCATGATAATCAAGTACAACGGCGAGGTCTTCGACATCACCACAAGTGAAAGCCGCCTCTTCCAGGAGCTGTTGAAGGAGCCGACCACCTCCTTCAGGCAGGAGGACCTCCAGGAGGACAAGGACGGCTACGTCCACAGGATCGAGATCAACTTCAAGTGGGTAGATGAGGAGTAGGACCATGAAGAGATTTATTGTACTTCTATTGATATCGGTGATGGTCTTTACAGCCCTCTCTGCTGCCAGAAGCGAGTCACCCAAGACCATCGAGGAGCTCGATGGCCAGTATGTCGGCGTACAGACTGCAGTCCTGTACGAGGACCTGATCAGGGACAGGGTTCCGAACACGACCTTCCAGTACTTCACAATGCCGAATGACATGATCATGGCACTGAAGTCCGGAAAGGTAGTTGCATACCTTGTCGAGGATGTAGGCTTTGGTGTCCAGAAGAAGAACCATCCGGAGCTCACTACGATGGAGGAGCCAGCTGGAGAGATATCCGCCTCCTGTATCATCGGAAACAACGACAAGCAGGCAACTCTCATTGCACAGCTCAACGAGTTCATCAAGAATGGCTGGGAGAGTGGAATGCTGGATGAGATGTACGACTACTGGGTCGCAGACTTCGATCCGGATACGGATACCTGCGATATCGGGAACTTCACAGGAGAGAACGGCACAATAAGCTTTGCAATCGAAGGTGGCTACGAGCCCTTCTCCTACATCAGCAACGGAAGACTGAATGGCTTCGATGTCGACTTTGCCTGCCGCTTCTGCCGCGCCTACGGCTATACTCCTGAGTTCTTCTCCATCCCATTCGAGGCAATTGCTCCTGGTGTTGAGACGGGAAAGTACGATGTCGGAATGAATATCGTTGTCAGTGCCGAAAGAAACGAGACAGGTTCCCTTACAGACACCTACTATACCTGTCCGATCGACGTTGTCATCCTGGGCGAGGACGAGAGCGCTCTCGGCTTCTTCGGAAAGCTTCAGAACAGCTTCTACAAGACCTTCATCAAGGAAAGCAGATGGAAGCTCTTCGTCGAGGGTGCGATCGTAACGATCGTCATCACAGTCACATCGATACTCATCGGAACCGTACTTGGCTTTGCAGGCTACATGGCCTGTCGCCATGGCAACAAGGTAGCCAATGCGATTGCAGACTTCCTGCTCTGGCTCATACATGGCATGCCTACAGTACTTCTCCTGATGATTCTCTACTATATCGTCTTCGGAAAGTCCTCACTTCCAGGCATGTGGGTTTCGGTCGTAGGCTTCTCGCTCATGTTCGCCTGCTCGATGTACGACATGCTGTATGTCGGCTGTCATGCGATCGGAAAGGGACAGCTTGAGGCAGCAACAGCCCTCGGCTACTCCGACCATCAGAGCTTCTTCAAGATTCTCCTTCCACAGGCAGCACAGCACTTCCTCCCGATCTACAAGAACGAGGTCGTCACTCTCATCAAGGAGTCATCGGTCGTAGGCTACATCGCAGTCCTCGACCTTACAAAGATCTCCGACCTTGTAAGAAGCAGGACCTATGAGGCCTTCTTCCCTCTGATCCTCACTGCCATCATGTACTTCGTGATTGCAGGTGTGATGACAAGGATCGTAAAGCACGTCTACCACAGCATCGATCCGAAGAGAAGGAGCGAAGCGAAGATTCTCCAGGGAATCAAGCAGGTCGACTGATCTGTCATATCGAATGCAAAAGCAAGGGGCTATCGCACTTGATCAATGTCATTAAGTTAAGCAAATGGCATCGCGGGAGTGACCTAGAAAAGAGAGTGGAATTTCAGAGGGATCTGATCTTCCACTCTTTCTTTTTGCCTTGAGCGGATTGACCCTCTCCAAAGGGTTTGTCTGAAGAAAAAAAAGGCTCTTCACGACTAGTTGTGGGATTTGGGTATCGT
>LVBC01000315.1 GCA_001604265.1 Spirochaetales bacterium Spiro_01 | reverse complement strand
GAAGGTCTACGATACCGAGCTGGATGTCGAAAACCTGAAGCTCGTCATCAAGAGATACAAGATCATCTACAGGAAGTTCACAGGAGAGGAGTTCCCGACCGATCCAGAGGTCCAGCTCTTCAAGGCAATCGATGCAGTCTTCAACTCCTGGAACAACGAGAGAGCAATCAAGTACAGACTGATGAACGATATCAGAGGTCTTCTCGGTACCGCAGTCAATGTACAGTGCATGGTATTCGGCAACATGGGAGATACTTCAGGTACCGGTGTTGCCTTCACAAGAGACCCGGCCACCGGCGAGAACAAGTTCTTCGGCGAGTATCTGATGAACGCACAGGGCGAGGATGTCGTTGCAGGTATCAGGACACCTCAGACCATCGAGACACTGAAGAATGTCAACCCAGAGGTCTATGACCAGCTCTGCGGCATCAGAAAGACCCTCGAGTCCACCTACCATGATATGCAGGACCTGGAGTTCACTATCCAGGAGGGCAAGCTCTACATGCTCCAGACCAGAAACGGCAAGAGGACTATCTTCGCATGGCTCCGCAGCCAGGTAGAGATGGTCGATGAGGGCCTTATCTCCAAGGAGACCGCAGTAGAGAGAGTTCCTGCACAGGAGTTCAACAAGCTCTTCGCTCCTATCCTCGATCAGAAGCTGATCAAGGACCTCGGCATCAAGCCGGCTGCAAAGGGCCTCAACGCATCTCCAGGCGGTGCATGCGGACAGATCTACTTCTCAGCAAAGGATGCAGAGGCTGCAGCAGCACTTGGAAAGAGCGTCCTTCTCGTAAGAACAGAGACCTCTCCTGAGGATATCGGCGGCATGGCAGTCTCCAAGGGTGTCATCACCTGCAGAGGCGGTATGACCAGCCACGCAGCAGTCGTTGCAAGAGGCATGGGCTGCCCATGTGTCTCCGGCTGTGGCGATATCGTCATCGACGAGAGGAAGAAGACCCTTACTGTGAATGGTGTGACCCTTTCCGAGGGCGACTACATGGCAATGGACGGCTTCACTGGCGACGTCTACACACAGAAGGTAGCTGTAAAGCCATCCGAGATCATGCAGGTGCTTGATGGAACGATGAGGGAGTCCGAGTCCAAGCTCTACCAGAACTACAAGAAGTTCATGAGCTACGTCAACGAGATCAAGACGATGGGTGTCAGGACAAATGCCGATACTCCAGTCGATGCTCACCACGCAGTTCTCCTCGGAGCCGAGGGTGTAGGTCTGTGCAGGACCGAGCACATGTTCTTCGGTGGAAACAGGATCCTTTCGATGAGGAAGATGATCCTCGCAGACAACGTCGGCCAGAGAGAGAAGGCACTTGCCGAACTGCTTCCAATGCAGAGAGAGGACTTCTACGGAATCTTCAAGGAGCTCGGTGGTCTTCCTGTCAACATCAGACTTCTCGACCCACCACTTCACGAGTTCCTCCCGAACGACTCCACCACAAGGCACGAGACCGCTCTCACACTCGGTATCTCCCAGGAGGAGATCAGCCAGAAGATCGCAAAGCTCCATGAGTTCAACCCGATGCTCGGTTTCAGAGGCTGCCGTCTCGCAGTCATCTATCCTGAAATCCTCAGAATGCAGGTAAGGGCCATCATCGAGGCTGCAATCCAGGCCAAGAGGGAGGGTATCGAGGTACATCCTGAGATCATGATTCCTCTCGTAGGCAGCTACAAGGAGTTCGTCTACTGCAAGCAGAAGGCACTCGAGGTCATCGAGAAGGTCTTCGATGAGCAGCACATGAAGGTCGGGTACAAGATCGGTACAATGATCGAGGTTCCAAGAGCCGCAATCACAGCCGATGAGATTGCAAAGGAAGCCGAGTTCTTCAGCTTCGGTACCAACGACCTTACTCAGATGACCTGTGGCTTCTCGAGAGACGACGCTGCCTCCTTCCTTACACACTATGTAGGTGACCAGGACAAGCAGTTCTACGATTACGATCCGTTCTCGACCATCGATGTCGATGGTGTAGGCAAGCTCGTGAGAATGGCTGCAGACCTTGGAAGAAGTGTACGTCCGGATATCAAGCTCGGTATCTGCGGAGAGCATGGTGGCGATCCGAAGACCATCGAATTCTGCCAGAGCGTAGGTCTTACATACGTATCCTGCTCACCATTCAGAGTACCAATTGCAAGACTTGCTGCCGCACAGGCTGCACTCAAGGCAAAGGCCTGAGACCGTTTCTAGTAACCGATAGTCAACAAAGCCAGGAGACCAGGGATTTTTCTCTGGTCTCTTCTGTTTTTGTGTAACTTGTCCACCTCCTGCATTGTTTCAACATTGAATAAATAAATGGTGTTCACCGTACTTGTATGGTAAACTGTTACAAACTGAACAATTATGGAGGGGTTATGAAATACATAAGATTTCTAGGCCTGTTCATCGTAGCGCTACTGCTTGTCGTCTCCTGCGAAGGTGCTTCGGACTTCATCGTCGACCTGATGGATGGTACCGA
>LVBC01000314.1 GCA_001604265.1 Spirochaetales bacterium Spiro_01 | reverse complement strand
GACCTTGCGATAGTGCTTGGCTCCGGCCTTGGCGATCTTGCAGACCAGCTCGAGAACCCCATCTACATTCCATATGGCGAGATTCCGCACTTTCCTATCTCTACAGTTCCAGGCCACAGGGGCAGACTGGCAATAGGTCTGCTGGAAGGAAGAAGGGTACTCTGCATGCAGGGCCGCTTCCACTTCTATGAAGGGTGGTCTCTGCAGCAGTGCGTTTATCCGATCCAGACCTTCAAGGTGATGGGTATCGAGAATCTTTTCCTTACCAATGCAGCTGGCTGCACCAACAGAGAGTGGAGAGCTGGGGACCTCATGCTCATAAATGACCATATCAAGCTGATGGGTGATAGTCCGATGAGGGGAGCAAACCCCGATGAGCTGGGACCCAGATTCTTCGACATGGGCTCAGTCTGGAGCAGAAAGCTGCAGGAGCATGCCATGAGGTGCGCAGATTCTCTGGGCTTCACTCTCAGAAGTGGTGTGTACATGTTCTTCGGTGGCCCCCAGTTCGAGACTCCTGCAGAGGTGCGTGCTGCCAGGATTCTCGGAGCCGATGCTGTTGGAATGTCCACAGTACCCGAAGCGATAGCGGCAGGACAGATGAGGATGAATACTCTCGGTATCAGCTGCCTGACCAATATGGCTGCGGGCATACTTGACAGGCCACTGAATCATGAAGAGGTCCTTGAGACTGGAGAGAGAGTGAAGGGGATCTTCCAGACCCTGGTAAGAGAGATAGTCCGTACCTGGCCTCTTTGATGCTTTACATTTGTTTACAATATCAGTATTTTACAGCTGATGAAAATCCTCTGCATATCCGATGAGACCGAGCCGCTGATATACTCGAAGCACTCCAGAGAGCACTTCAGGGAGTGCACCTTCGTGATCAGTGCCGGCGATCTTCCTCTGAGCTACTACGATTACATCATGACAATTCAGTCGAAGGTACTGTACTACGTCTATGGAAACCACAACCTGGAACAGTTCGATGTGGATATGGGCAGACTTTCCGACAGCAATGGAACCAGATTCAACAGCGATGGAATCCTGACGATGAGCCACTTCGGTGGGGATCTGATAGATGGAAGGTGCTGCATAGACCGCTCCTCCGGCCTTATCATAGTGGGCCTCGGAGGATCGATGCTCTACAACGGAGGAAAAAGCCAGTATACGGAGGCCCAGATGAGGTGGAGGATAATGAAGCTTGTCCCCCGCCTGCTCTACAACAGGATACGCTACGGCCGCTATCTCGATATACTGGTCACCCATGCTGCTCCCTACGGCATCGGTGATGGTCCGGATCCCTGCCACAGGGGTTTTGAATGCTTTCTTTCCTTCATGGAGAGGTTCAGACCGAAGTATCTTCTTCACGGCCACATCCATCTCTATGACGAGAACAGCAACAGGATAACGGACTACAAGGGAACAAAGGTGATAAATATCTACAAGAGCTTTGTGCTGGAGGTCGCAGAGCCCAAAGGAAAGAATAACGGATGAATGGTATCGGCGGCATAGTCCGCGAGGATTTTACCAAGGCAAGAAACAGGGCCTTTCTCCAGACCATCTTCAATAGACTGAGCTGGAAGAACCCCGACCTTCTCTCACTGTATGAGGTGACAAGCATAATCAAGCCGAAAAGCGAGTGCTACCTCGGTATGAGAACGATTGAAGTAAAGAAGATAATAGGCTCGGAGGGGCGTTACCACGACTTCTCGGCAGCCTTCCTCCCCAAGAAGGAGATGCTGCGCTACCGCTGGGAGAGGGTGGATGCAGCGAGAATGAAGGATGTGATCCTTCCTCCCATCTCCGTCTACTCCCTCGGTGGCTACTACTTCGTAAGAGATGGAAACCACAGGGTATCTGTTGCCAGATCCCAGGGTGTCGAGTTCATCGATGCAGAGGTAGTGGAGCTGGACTCTCAGATAAAGCTGGAGGAGGGAATGACGATGAGGACTCTGAAGAACAGGGTAGTCGCATTCGAGCGAAACCAGTTCCTCAGCCAGTACAGGACAATCCCTCTTCCGATAATCTCGATAGTCTTCTCGACTCCTGGCGCATATCCGGAGATGGTCAACCACATTCTGGTCCACAAGTACTATATCAACATGGACAGGAAGGAGGAGATAAGCTTCGAGGAGGCGGCCCAGAGCTGGTATGACAACGTATACAGCCCGATTGCAAAGGTCATAAGAGAGGAGGACCTTCTCTTCTACTACCCAGGGCAGACTGTCGGTGATATCTACATGTGGCTTGTAAAGCGCTGGGATCAGGACAAGAGAGAGAAGCAGAAGTCGCTCGAGGAGATCGGAGAGGAGGCCCAGAAGGAGTCCCACGTAAGTCCGATCGCAAAGTGGACCCACAAGCTTATGGGAGGGCATTAAAACAAAATTGCTTATTTAAGAATTGGTGATTATCTTCTCATGATGCTGGCCTCCATTCCATGCTCTTTGGCATGAAAAGTCTGCAATATCTCCCAGCTCTTCTGCAGTCAACGATTTATGGCCTGTCCTGATGAATGTCTCATCGAGCTCGATCCTTCCATTCAGATGTATGTTCTCCTGGGCCACTCCCATCATCCCCATGAGCTTGTGCCTCATCGACACATTGTGTCCTGGTGAATCAGAAGTCACCGTTTCTTGAATAAAGAAAAACTCCATTTCTGCACCGTG
>LVBC01000313.1 GCA_001604265.1 Spirochaetales bacterium Spiro_01 | reverse complement strand
CAAAGAAAAGTTTTCATATTCCTTGACGAGTCGAAAAACTTGGCTAAGATAGAAAGAAGAGAGAGCATGTACTGATGAATGAAAGTATATTCAGATCGATAGACAGACTGGTCACCTATGGAGTCGTCACAGGGCTGCTTCCTGAGGTGGAGCGCATATATGCAACGAACCTGATCCTTGATCTCCTGCATCTGGACAGCTATGACGGAGTGCTGCTGCATGATGAAAGTGTCGAGAAGCTCATTCAGAAGGAGCCCGAAAAGGCATTGGAAAGTCTTCTCGAGCCTCTGGTCGGCTATGCATTGGATTGCAAAATCATCGAGGATATGCAGCCCTTGAAGGACATCTTCGATTCGAAGCTGATGAATGCGCTGACTCCAAGGCCCCAGAGCGTTATCGACAGTTTCTGGAAGGATTATGATGAATCACCAGAGTCGGCCACACTCAACTACTTCAGATTCTCCAAGAACACGAACTACATAAGAAGGGACAGGATCGCCCGTGATGAGAAATGGAGTGGCATGACGAAGTATGGAAGGCTCGAGATACTTGTCAGCCTCTCGAAGCCGGAGCTCGATCCGAAGGCAATCGCTGCAGCCCGTGTTGCCAAGTCTACCGGATACCCGAAGTGCGCTCTCTGCCGCGAGAACGAGGGGTATGCCGGAAGGATCGACTTCGCACCAAGACAGAACCACAGGATAATCCCATTCAAGCTATGTGGTGAGGCCTTCAGCCTGCAGTTCTCCCCATACAGATACTGCCATCAGCACTGCATAGTCCTGAATGACAGGCATGTGCCGATGGCAATCAACGAGAGCGCGCTGTCCAAGCTGCTCGAGTTCGTCACCCTCTTTCCTCACTACTTCCTAGGTTCCAATACCGACCTTCCATATGTGGGAGGCTCCGTGCTCAGCCATGAGCACTTCCAGGGTGGAGTCCACAGACTCCCTATAATGGATGCAGTAGCAGACAGGGTCTTCTTCTCGGATCAGGAGCTCGAACTATCGACACTCTACTGGCCCATCTCGACTGTAAGGGTAAGGGGAAAGAACAGGGATAGGGTCCTTGCGATGGCCTCCAAGGTCCTTAAGACCTGGAGAAATGGATATAGAGATGATTCTGTGACCATCGATCCCGGAACTGCCGAGGATCCGCACAACACGCTTGCTCCACTTGCCTGCAGAGAGGGCGATGAGTATGTTCTCTTCCTGATGCTCAGAAACAACAAGCGAACAGAAGAACGCCCGGATGGCCTCTATCACACGCATCCATCCCGCTTCCACATAAAGAAGGAGGGAATCGGAATAATCGATGCCCCAGGTCTTGCAATCCTGCCGCCGAGGCTGAAGGGAGAGCTTGCGGTTGTCAAGGAGATTCTTCTTGGCAAAGCCAGGCTTGCGGACCATCCTGAGGTCGAGAAGCATTCAAGCTGGATGGAAGAGATCCGATCTCGACACGACTCCTTCGATCCCGATACTATCGACAGTGTTCTCAGGAATGAGGTCGTCCAGGTCTTCATGCAGATGCTCGAGGACTGCGGGGTCTTCAAGCAGACAGAGGAAGGACGAGCTGCATTTGAAAGATTCATGAAGAGGGTTCTCGAGAGCTGAAATCCGACTTCTCTCTCATCATATGTTCTATGATTTGACTGGTATATGATGGTAGTATCCTCTTTATAGAAGGTTGTTCATATGCTCTGGTTCATTGCATTTCTGGTAAGTCTTGGAGGTTCTATACTCCAGTCATCTCTCGGTTTCGGGAATGGCGTCTTCATGATGAACTTCTATCCGAGCATGTTCGAATACCAGAAGGCTGTCGCACTGGTGCAGGTAGCTTCTGTTTCTCTGACATGTGCAGTTGTGGTCCGTAGATTCAGGTTCATAAACTGGAGAGTTCTCTTCCCGATTCTTATTCCGGCCTTCATCTCCTCTGTCATTGCGACCAGACTGTCCATGGGAATCGATACATCTCTTATGAAGCTCATGCTTGGCATCCTTCTTATCGTGCTGTCGATCTATTTTTCATTCAGTTCGAAGAATGTTTCCCTGAAGCCCGATGTAAAATCCGGAGTGATTGCAGGTCTTGTTGCAGGTGCCGGTACCGGACTTTTCGGTATCGGTGGTCCGATCGCTGCAATGTATTTCACACCGGCACTTTCCGACAAGGACGAGTACATAGCTACCATACAGTGCTACTTCTTCCTGAATGGAAGTCTCTCGCTGTTTGTCAGATTGATGTCGATGAGCATCTTCAGTTCGAATGAGCTTTCACTTGTTGGTCTTGTGATCCTGGCTGCAGTAATAGGCACCTTTGCAGGTCTCAGGCTTGTTTCGATGATGAATGCAGCACTTCTGAAAAAGCTCATCTATGCATTCATCGGCATCAATGGTCTTGTAATCATCGCACAGTACTTCATGAGCTAAAAGTCATCCTGCAGCACGAATCGCTGCAGGATTTCCATATCTAGCCAAGAACGTAGGTAGAAATCACTCTGCTGATTTTTCCGATATCCACCTTTCCCTTTATCTCGAAGGTCGCCTTGAAGCCGTTCGAGAAGAGCAGATCGAGCTCTGTGTCGGCAATCACCTCCAGAAAGCCCGGAGTCTGCACTGTAAAGAACTGGATCTTGCTGTATGGCATCGAGGTGAAGGATTTCCTCATGCCTGTAAGACCCTGCACATCTATCGATATGATTCTCCTGTTCGTGAATAACAGCTGGTCCCTTACTGTCCTGAAGGCTTCGACTGCATATTCCCCATCGACGAGGAATCCATCGACCTCCTTTCTGATGCTTTCGATTGGAATCGTTACGAGATTGAAGACACTGTCTACGTTGAAGTTGATCATCTGCTGCTCCTTTTTCTAATCCTATCACAGCTATGAACAGAGCAGGAGCAATCATGGAGGTTTTTGCTAAGGGCATTCCTGTTAAAATGGTAATATTATAGACAAGATAATATTCCGAAATAAGAATATAAAAATCAATTTTATATGTACTTTTTC
>LVBC01000312.1 GCA_001604265.1 Spirochaetales bacterium Spiro_01 | reverse complement strand
CCTCTGTTTCAAATCCTTGGCAGAAAACAAGGGTGTTCGGCAGGTCACGAATATCGGACTTTCCGAACACCCACTCTGATACCGAAAAGGACTACTCTCCTATGAGGGTACGGACTCTTTCGACGACACCCTGAACGAGGGTCGAAAGCGAAAGGTCCTGCACTCCAACGACGTAGTTGTCACAGAGGTTCACCGGGATCAGAATCCTGCTGGCACTGCTCTGGCTGACGGCCAGAGCCATGTCGGCAGTCACTTCACCCAGCATGGAATCGGCAATCACGATCCCGACAGGGCCGATGATTATATCGGCGCTACGGGCACAGACCTTCACCGGATTCTCTCCTGTTGCGCTCCTGTCGGCACCGGCCTTCAGCATCGCAGCTGTGGCAAGGCTGTTGGTCCCGACAGCAATTATCTCGATATTCTCGAAGCTGCTTCTGAGCGATGATACGATCTGCTTGCCCAGTCCGCCCCCCTGTCCGTCGATTACCAGAATCTTCATATCAAATTCCCATCTCGTTCTTCATTCTGCAAAGAGAGGTGTCGAGAGATATCTGTCTCCGGAGTCCGGAAGCAGTACGACGATGGTCTTTCCTGCGTTCTCCTCTCTCTTTGCAAGCTTGACAGCAGCAGAGAGAGCAGCACCTGAGCTGATACCTACCAGGAAGCCCTCCTTCCTGCCGATCTCTCTTCCACCATTGAAGGCTTCGTCATTTGTTATTGTGATTATCTCATCATAGACAGTCGTATCCAGTACATCTGGAACAAAACCGGCTCCGATACCCTGGATCTTGTGGGCTCCGCTCCTTCCTTCAGAAAGTACAGGAGAGTCGGTCGGCTCAACTGCAACTACCTTCACCTCCGGATTCTTCTCCTTGAGATATCTTCCAACTCCCGTGATGGTTCCACCTGTACCGACACCTGCGACGAAGATATCGACCTTTCCGTCAGTATCTTCCCAGATTTCAGGTCCTGTGGTCCTGTAGTGGACCCTTGGATTTGCCTGATTGACGAACTGTCCTGCTATGATCGAATTCGGAGTGCTCCTCTGAATTTCCTCTGCCTTGGCTATTGCACCCTTCATTCCGAGCTTTCCCTCTGTAAGTACGAGCTCTGCACCGTAGGCCTTGATGGTAAGCCTTCTCTCGACGCTCATCGTATCCGGCATTACGATAACGGCCCTGTAGCCCCTTGCAGCTGCAATGAGTGCGATGCCGATTCCGGTGTTTCCGCTTGTCGGCTCGATGATAGTGGCACCCTTCGAAATCTTTCCAGTCTCCTCAGCGTCGTCGATTATAGCCTTCGCGACCCTGTCCTTGACGGATCCGCCCGGGTTGAAGTACTCGAGCTTGGCAACAACTCTTGCCTTGAGGTCATACTCCCTCTCGATGCTCTTCAGCTCCAGAAGGGGGGTCCTTCCTACCAGTTCCTCGATCGATGTGCGAATGTTCATCTTCTTTTCTCCTCCATTGATTCTATAATCTATTAGTCTTTTAGGCTACAAACA
>LVBC01000311.1 GCA_001604265.1 Spirochaetales bacterium Spiro_01 | reverse complement strand
GGTACGTACGGTGGTGTGAGAGGAAAGCCTCAGCTGGAAAACGGATGCTGAGGCCTACCTACTCGATTCCAGGAGAGTCATCAGCTTTCTGCCTGATCTGTGCTCGTTTTCATGGCACAGATGGTGGTTCTTTGCAATGAGAGCCGACAATCAGGAAATCATCAAGGCTCTGCTTCAGACTCCGAGAGCCTTCAGTCTTGCCTTCAGTTCATCATCGTACTGTGGAATTGCTCCGCGCTGTCCACATACGAAGTCTGCAAGCGTTCCGCCGACTTTGAGTGCAAGCTCTGGGTCGTTGGTCCTTGTGAGTGTTGCCAGGAAGCCGGATGAGAGGGAGTCGCCTGCGCCGACTGTATCGACAAGCTTCTCGACGTGGCTGTCCTGATGTATCTCTCCGCTCTTCGTATAGAGTGTCGAACCATTGGCACCGAGAGTGAGGAGTACCATATCGAGAGAGTACTTTTTCATCAGGGCTCTGACGTCATCGGCCTTTCCGACCTTGAGGATCAGGTCTATCTCCTCGTCATTGACCTTCAGTATGGTAGCATTCTTCAGGCCTGCAAGGAGGATATCGTCTGTATAGAAGGTCTTTCTGATGTTCACATCGAAGAAGACGATCTTGGCTTTCACAGAGGAGAGAAGCTTCTCAAGCGACCTCCTGCTTGTCTCGGATCTCTGCACCAGAGAGCCGAAGTAGATGATGTCCACAGTCTCTGGAAGTGCACTGTCGAAGGTCACATCATCCCAGGCGCAAGGGTAGTTGAATGTGTAGTCCGCACTGTGGTCGACAAGCACGATATCGGCCCTTCCTGTAGGGTTGGAGGATATCTTTATGCCAGCTGTGGAAAGACCTATCTCGCCGACCTCCTTCAGTGCTCTCCTGCCAAGCTCGTCATCTCCGACTGCGCTTATTATGAGGCCATCGAGGCCGAGCTTCGTCATATGGGCCGCAACATTCAGCGGTGCTCCACCGAGTTTTGCACTGTCTCCGAATACATCGAAAAGTATTTCTCCAAAGGATATGAAATTCATAGTTCACCACCTCTTGATAGATTGTATTTCCTCTCCTCTACGAGGCCGACATAGGTCATTTCTCGATAACGATCTCATCGCCGGCCCTTATGGTTCCCTCTTCAAGGACCTTGGCGAAGATTCCATCGGTCGGCATGACGCAGAAGCCGGTCTGCTTTCTTATCTCGCAGCCATTGTGGCACTCCTTGCCGATCTGCGTGACAGCAAGCAGGACGCTGCCGATCCTCAATCGTGTCCCTACAGGCAGTACCTTGAGATCGATGCCCTCGGTCAGGATATTCTCGGCAAATACTCCAGCCTCCAGCTCGAGACCCATTGCCCTCATCCTGTCGACCGATTCGTCTGCAAGCAGGCTGACCTGTCTGTGCCAGGCTCCTGCGTGGGCATCTCCGACTATCCCATGGTCTATCCTGAGGTCGATATGGTCTACCGGCTTCTTGATCGTTCCCTTCCTCTCACTGATACATACTGCAAGGACCTTTGCCATGACAACTCCAATGGCATTATTGTAGCACAGAAGTGCTCGAAGAAGGTATAGCCTGAGACTGTATCAGCCATGAAACAGGGTAGAATATGGAGAAATAATAGTTATTGCTATCAATGTAATGATGCTAGAATAGGAGTCGACCCGTACAGCGGTCACAGAGGTTTCAGAATTGAGCAGTCTTGTTCTCAACATAGAGATGCTTGTCGCATGCTCCTTGTTCATTGCCATGCTTTTCTTCTACAGCCTGCGGTACCAGAAGCCTGGAGAGTTCAGCCCTCTGATGATGATGTACATTGCGACCTTCCTCTGCTGCTATGCCGAGATCGGGGCCTTCGCTGTCGATGGAAATGTCGAACTCATCTGGGCCAACTACCTCTTCAATGCAATATATCTTGGACTCATAAACGCAATCTGCGTGCTCTGGATGTGCTACTGCTCGAGTCTCTTTCCCCGTCCGCTGTACAGGAACAGTCTGCAGCTGTTCCTCCTGACACTGCCTGCGATCATCGAGATAGTATTTCTGTTCACGAGTCCATTGACAGGGATGATATACAATGTGGACTCGGAGGGGTACTACCACAGAGGCAGGACCTTCTTCCTGCAGTTCCTTCCCTACATATACTTCCTCGTTCCCTCTGCGATCAGTCTCTTCTACAGGTTCAGAAGTCACACGACAAGAGAGAAGAGGAAGTACCAGTCTCTTGCATTCTTCACAGTCCCACCACTTGTGCTGGGCTCGATCCAGCTCATGGTGCCTGCAAACAGCCTCGATACTCTTGAGTTCTCCATAGCACTCTCGTTCCTGGCCTGCTTTGCGACCTCGCAGGACAATCTCATAACCACGGACCTGCTTACAGAGCTGCCGAACCGCCTCAGCTTCGACAACCTTCTGGATGCTGCTATCACAGCAAGAAAGAGGAGCAGAGTAGAGGATGGAGAACTCTATCTCATGCTTGGCGACATCGATGGCTTCAAGCTTGTCAACGACAACAATGGACATGTGGAGGGGGACAGGGCGCTTGCCACAATAGGAAGAATCCTCTACGAGACTGCATCGAGGTACGGTGCTGCTGCAACCCGCTTTGCAGGTGACGAGTTCGCAATAATATACGACCACTCGACACTTGACAAGGCGAAGGCACTTGGGGCTGAGATAAACAGCCGACTTTATGAGGAGAGCAGGGATTGTCCATACACTCTGCATATAAGCTTCGGAATCTCGAGGTGGAACAGAGG
>LVBC01000310.1 GCA_001604265.1 Spirochaetales bacterium Spiro_01 | reverse complement strand
TGCTCTTCCGATCTAATGTAAAAAACGGAGGCAAATAGCTACAATTTACTCTCGTTTTTTGGTATTTTCACTTCGCAACAAGACCATTTTTCACCCAGAAAGGCAAATTCCGAGTATCTCTTGCCATGAAAAATCGGCTGAGGATAGAATTTGCTCATGGATATTCTGGACATACATTCGCACCTTCTTCCAAAGGTAGATGACTCGCACCAGAGCAGACTCTTCTATGGAAGGATGATGAGAAGCTATGCTGAGAGCGGAATCACTGGAATAGTCTTCACACCTCACTTGGACAATCCATATGTGCACACTCACAGGAGCATGATCCAGAAGACCTTCGAATGGGCTACAGAGAAGGCCGAGAAGGAGGGTCTGCAGACCTTCCTTGGCTCAGAGTACTACGTCCGGGAGCAGGAGAAGATAGACCTCATCCCGCTCTTCGGAAAGTATGCGCTCTGCGAGACCTTCACCGACTTCATGCCGAAGACCTACCTCGATGTACTGAGAAGGGTAAGGGACAGGGGGTATGAGATCATAATAGCCCATATCGAGCGCTATCGCTGGCTCAGGCCCGACGATGAGGTGATGAGAGTCCTCAAGGAGGAGCTCGGAGCACTCATTCAGGTGAATGCCAAGGGATCGATGACCCGGGAGGGAAAGAAGTATCTCTCGCTTGGCCTTGTCGATTTCCTGGCCTCTGACAACCATGGGGATAGGGAGCTTGCGGGACTTCTTGTGCAACAGCTCGGGAAGTATCCTGAAGTCGCAATGAAAATGTGCGATTTCTTCGCACAGGAGATAGAGTAGGAGGTAGCCAATGCTGCTGAACATGACTATTGCAAACTTCAAATCGGTGAAGGATGCACAGACCATCAGCTTCGAGGGCCTTAAGGACAACAGGCTCGACGACAGTAAGGTCGTTAGGATCAACGAAAAGCTCAAGGCAATAAAGACAACTGCCATCATCGGACCGAATGGAGCTGGCAAGAGTTCTTTTGTAAGGGCACTTGAGGTACTCAACAGGATCGTCACAGCACCGGATGATGCTGAGAACGTCCTTGCAGGTGCACTGACCGGAACTGTCTTTGCATACGGTGTGGACAAGACCACACCTGCAACGATCAGCATCGATGTACTTCTGGACAAGGGCGAAGAGGGCAACGAAGAGAAGCCCATGATCATCGCCCGCTACACTCTTTCCGCTACAAGAGAGAGAGTCTACCAGGAGAGCCTCTACTACATCATCGATGGCTCGAAGAAGATGATGTTCGACAGAAAGTATATCGAGGATGAGGGTGTCTACCGCTACAGGTACGGCAAGCTCTACAGAGGCGAGAAGAAGAGACTCGCTGCAAAGATCAGCGAAAGTGCCTCCTACCTCGGTCAGGCAGCAAGGAACGGTGGACTTACCTGCTCCGAGCTCTACGCCTGGTTCACAGACAGCCTCCACATGCTCCCGATGGGCGTATCCCAGGCTGCCGAGAGCTACATAGCCAGAATGCTCACCGAGCACCCATCCTGGAAGAACCAGCTCATCGAGTTCTTCTGGGCAGTCGATATCACCGATATCAGAAGAGTCGGTGTAAGAGACGATGGAAAGGTCTCGTTCACCCACGTCTACATCAACAACAAGAAGGCAGATGGATACTCCAACCTCTTTGCAATGGAGTCCCTTTCTCTCAGAAGACTCACACTGCTTGCAGTTGCATTCTTCGAGTGCTTCACAGCCCACAAGTTCCTCGTCATAGACGACTTCGGAATGATGCTGCATCCGGATGTGCTGTGCCACCTTGTCGAGATCTTCGAATCCTGCAACAGGGAGAGCCAGATGCTCGTCGTGGACTGCAACCCATCGCTTCTGAAGGAGAACCTCCTCAGAAAGGATGCCATCTGGTTCGCACAGAAGAACCACGAGTCCTCTACCGTCTACTACTCGCTTGCCGACTTCAAGAGCGCAAGGGGCAAGGCCGGTACCAGGGACAGATATCTCCAGGGTGCCTACGGTGCTCTGCCGATCACAAGTGATTTCTACTTCGTCAGCGATGTAAAGGAGGCAAAGTAAAATGCAGGTAAGAAAGAAGAAAAGTACTGAATTCAGAGGTACACTGCTATTGGTTACCGCAACAGAGGCAGAAGCTCTCTACTTTTCCCAGATGAGAAAGGACTGCCGCTTTACGAACCTGAACGTCGTCTGCTCCAATGCAAGGAGCCTCAAGGAGATCGTCTCCTTCGCCTCGAAGGAGAAGAACAGGGGCAAGTTCGATTCCACATTCTGCGTCTTCGGCTTCGATGACCTGAACACCAACGTCCAGGAGATCGTCGAGATGGAGGAGACCCTCCAGAACAGGAAGATCCAGCTGTGCTACTTCAACCCGACCTTCGAGCTCTGGTTCTACCTCCACCTTGGCAACCTTACAGGCTTCGTTTCCGATCCCGAGTTCTTCAAGAGCAGCATCGCGAAGGCAATCCCAGGCTACGAGTTCACTCCGGAGTATCTCTACACCAAGGGTGCAAACCTCCACCTGCAGCTCTTCCCGAGACACGCCTCTGCCGACCTCAAGGCAAGAGAGTACAACCGTCTTGCAATCCAGAAGACCGGAATCAAGGCCTCTGGTGTCGTGGAGCTCGACTCTGCCATCACCGAGATCTGTGGCACAGCCGATATGAGCCACAACACCAAGATCTTCAAGTAAGCTGTGGTTGAATCGATCCTGTTGCTGCTTTCTGTAGCAACGCTCAGCATAGTAAGCATGGACCTGGCCCTTGCCTGCATATACAGGAGGAGGGCCGTCGCCCATCACACCTGGACGAGCTTCTTCATTGTCTTCATGGCAACTGCTCTGGGGCTCGTCTCGGTGGAGATTCTCTCCTCCTGGTCGGTGCTCATGTTCAGTGGCACACCAAGGAGGGTCCTTTTCATCATCTTCGATGGACTTAAAAAGGCCGATGGGACCTTCATGATGGTCTTCGTCCCGATCTTCTCGGCCTGGGTCGTCGGCTATCCTATCTCCGTCAAGAAGCAGGCATTCTTCTTCCTGTCGGCCCTCTCGTATCTCATTCTCGGGGTTCTCTATATTTTATTCCCGCAGATGAAGATATTCGACCAGATCGCATATCTGATGGTCATACTGAACCTTCTCTTTGTGAACATCGTGATCGCAAAAAACCGCCGCGTTGTCGAGAACAGGGGAATCAGGCTTGTGACGAAGTCCATTCTCCTGACTGCAACTCCGCTTCTTACTGTCTCTCTTGTCGGAATATTCGTGCCATTTGCCAGGGAGCTGATGATAATCCTCTGCATCCTTGCAATAGGAATCGTCATCCTCATATTTCTGTTCATAGCCCTCTCCAGAAAGGACCAGAGCAGTGCAATGCAT
>LVBC01000006.1 GCA_001604265.1 Spirochaetales bacterium Spiro_01 | reverse complement strand
CTTTATGATTGTGCACAATCAGTTGGATATCATCTAATCCAGAAAAGAAAGATTATCAATTCAGAATGTATCCTGTTCCTCTCAAAATGAGAGAGTTTGACAAGATTCTTTCATTTGCTGAAAGAACAGATAACAGATTTGGACACGATGCTTTTATCTCTACTGTTTTCCAGGAAACCACGGTATGCATCTGTTGACCCTTTTCCTATACTCTGCATACTCATCGCCATACAGCTCAAGCAGCCACTTCTCTTCCGTATTCTTCAGCACGACAGTCATTATCAACCAGTTCAGCAGAAATGTTGCAAGCAGCCAGCTATTCGCCCACATCAGGCATATTCCGGTAATGAACATCCACCAGCCACTGTACATCGGATTTCTGACCCACGCATAGATGCCGTCTGTCTTGAGTCTGTTATCGGCTATATTGTCATCCATGCCGGAAAGAATCGCACCGATATACCAGACTGCTATTCCAAGAGCGATCAGAAAGCCTCCGACAATACGGAATACGATATTCCAGGGGCTTTTTAGAGAGCCCTCTTCCAGGATGAAGCAGAAGAGCGCGATTCCGATCACACCTACAGCGCCCATTGCTCCTATCATATACGGTCCGATTCCCCATATCGGAAGCTTCTGTCCCTTTCTGATATAGTTCTTCTTGAGTTTCATTTCTCTGCTCCAACTATAGTGATTGCACCTTGTATGATATCCTCTGCTTCATCGAATACCGGAATCACTCTACCAGCTCAAGTCCCATTTCATAGGCCTTCCTGCACTCCATCGGGAAAACAGTCTCATGCCTTCTGTATTTTGCCTCGGCGTTGAAGTACCACGGCCAATCGGTCTTGCTGTAGTCCTTCAGCTGCTGGGTGTCACCACTGACTAAAACCCTCGTAGGGCCTACAAATCGGCTCATCGTCTGCTGATAGTTCTGAAGCAGTGCCTGATAGCCGTAATCCGGTGCGTTGCTCGTCATTATGAGAAGAACCGGAATCATGTTTTCATTGCAGCACATCGGATCCATGCTGTAGGTGAGATTCTGGAATATCAGCCTCTCATACAGTGCCCTGAAGGATGCGGTCAACTCTCCAAGGTAGTTCGGAGACCCTATGATCAGCCCATCCGCCGTCCGAATGTCATCAAGTACCGGCGTTAGGCCATCACGGCAGATGCAGTGTCCTTTGAATCTCGCCTTCTTGCACCCAAAGCAGGAAATGCAACCTGTATACCTTTCCAGACGGAACAGGTCGTATCTCTTGACCTCAGCTCCAGCTGCCTGTGCTCCCTTTGAGGCTTCTGCAATCAGTGTCTCTGTATTCCAGCCCATTCTCGGTCCGGCATTCACAGCGATGATTCTCTTACCCATTTCCTCCTTCCAGTTTCCTTTTCAGTTCTATACCTGGCCTGAAGGCATCGCGCTAGCCCATAGTTGTTTCATCTACACTACTTGCAAGACATCGACATCACGCACTCCTCATGCCGCGAGACCTCAACTACTATGCCTTAATTCTACGCGAGACCTTAACCTTGCTGTCAATCAGAAGTGAGCCAGTTTGTATGGAGAAACCAAACGGTTTAGTGGGGTTTGTGGATAGAAATCAATTCTCCAGATGGCATAACAATAATACTCCAACTGGTATAATCAAAACTCCATTTCTGCACCGTGTTGCTGGAATCGGATTGAGAACATAGTCCGTAACTGGTAGAATTCTTGACAGATTGTATGAATGGGATGCCGGTAATCGATGTGGTAGTCAGCACCGGCATCTCATCCATGCAGCTGGCTACCAACCATGAAAGACAACACCAAAAGAAACATCAAGTCCAGGAGGGAGACTCCCTGGACCGGCGTGCATGATGCCACGCCAACACAACTGTTCATCGAGAAGCGGACAGAGGCGGAATACAACAGCAAGCATCCCAGTGCAGGATCCAACGGAGAAGCGGAGTTCCTCAACTCCCTTGTTCCATCAGGATGCCCCTTCTGTGATGGAACCGACTACAAGAAGGCGGGGAAGACGGCGGCAGACATCCAGCGCTTCCAATGCAAGAAATGCCAGAAGACCTTCACCATCACCACGGGCACGATCTTCGACGACAGGAAGATTCCTGTGACGGAATGGATAGGATTCCTACTCGACCTTTTCGGGTACAGCAGCCTAACGTTGGCGTCCAAGGGAAACAGAAATTCATTCAACACAACGAAATATTGGCTCAGGAAGGTGTTCATGACGCTGGAAGGCATCCAGGATGACATCATCCTTTCAGGGAAGGTATATCTTGACGAGACGTATTATAAGGTAAGAAAGGGTGACGTGCAGCTGAAGGCGGACGGAAAGGAATACAGAGGTATCTCCAGGAACCAGATATGCATCGGGATTGCCACAGATGGAACCAACACCATGTGTCTGGTGGAGGGTACGGGGAAGCCAGGGAAGAAGCGGACCTACGATCTCTTCGGAAGACACGTCATCACAGGCTCCCTTCTCATCCATGATGGTGAAGGTGCCCATGACCTCCTTGTCGAAAAGCTGGAACTGATCAGCGAGGTGCACCCAACGGCAGAGACAAAGGGACTCCCTGACGACAAGAATCCCCTTTGTGAAGTGAACAGGATGTGTGCCCTCCTCAAGAAGTTCCTTGGCTCGCACCCAGGCTTCACCAGAGATGATCTCCAGGGATACCTCAACCTCTTCTGCTTCATCTCCAATCCACCCTGCGACAAGTACGAAAAGATAGAGAAACTGCTGGATTTGACTTTCAGAAATCCAAAAATGCTCCGTTACAGAGGCTAAAACTGCGATTCAACGCATGGAATGAGGTTTTTCAGCAACACGGTGCAGAAATG
>LVBC01000309.1 GCA_001604265.1 Spirochaetales bacterium Spiro_01 | reverse complement strand
GCCGGTGAAGGCACCGCCGAACTGTGTGATCATGAAGGCGATGACATAGGCAAATCCACACTGATAGAGGATTGCGAACCAGGTCCACTTGGTGTTGTTCATCTCTCTCTTGATTGCACCGATGGCTGCGAAGCATGGAGCACAGAGAAGATTGAATACCAGGAAGGAGTAGCCGGTGACGGAGTTGAATGCCTCTGCGATTGCCTGGTATGCAGTAAGCTCACCAGAACCGTAGAGAATACCCATTGTACCGACAATGTTCTCCTTGGCAACAAGACCGGTAACGGAAGCAACGACTGCCTGCCAGTTGCCCCAGCCGAGTGGAGCGAAGATCCAGGCGATGAGGCCACCGATCCTGGCAAGGATCGATGCATCGAGCTGATCCTCGGTAAGCATTCCGAAGCCCTCTTCTGTCCATCCGAAGAAGGAAAGGAACCAGATGATGATCGTGGAAAGCAGGATGATCGTTCCGGCCTTCTTGATGAAGGACCAGCCACGCTCCCACATGGACCTCAGGACATTGCCTACTGTAGGCATATGGTATGCAGGAAGTTCCATTACAAATGGAGCTGGGTTACCTGCGAACATCTTTGTCTTCTTGAGCATGATACCGGAGATGATGATTGCGGCCATGCCGATGAAGTATGCACTGGTTGCGACCCAGGCAGAGCCACCGAAAATTGCGCCGGATACCATTGCGATGAATGGGACCTTTGCACCACATGGGATGAAAGTGGTCGTCATGATCGTCATACGGCGGTCACGCTCGTTCTCGATTGTCCTGCTTGCCATGACACCAGGAATACCGCAACCGGTACCTACGAGCATTGGGATGAAGGACTTGCCGGAAAGACCGAACTTCCTGAAGATCCTGTCGAGGACGAATGCGATTCTGGCCATGTAGCCACAGGATTCGAGAATTGCAAGCAGCAGGAAGAGTACCAGCATCTGAGGAACGAAGCCGAGAACTGCACCGACACCACCGACGATACCATCGAGGATGAGTCCGGAGAGGACCTCGTTGCAGCCAACTGCCTCGAGAATTCCACCGATGATTACAGGGATACCTGGAATCCATACACCGTATGTCGAGGTATCAGGACCCTCTTCACCATACTTTTCGACCATTGCCTTGGCCTCAGCTGCCATATCAGGTGTGATCTCGATCGGCTCAGAGGTCTCGAGTGTCTCCTCGTCTACAAGAACATAGGTCTTGTCGCCAGCTTCGACAGCCTCCATGATGACTGCACTGTCGCCGAACTCCTCTGCAGCCTCCTCATACTGGGCTGTTCCGATACCGAAGAGGTGGAAGCCATCACCGAATAGACCATCATTTGCCCAATCGGTTGCACTTGCACCGATACCGACCATTGCGATCCAGTATACGAAGAACATGACTGCTGCGAAGATAGGAAGACCGAGCCAGCGGTTGGTCACGATCTTGTCTATCTTGTCGGAAGTAGAGAGATTGCCTGCATTGTGCTTTCTGTAGCAGGACTTGAGGATGCTTGCAATCCAGATGTATCTCTCGTTGGTGATGATGCTCTCTGCATCATCATCGAGCTCCTTCTCGGCAGCCTCGATATCCTTTCCGACGTGGTCGAGAACTGACTTCTCCACCTTGAGATTCTCAAGGACCTTCTCATCTCTTTCGAAGACCTTGATAGCATACCATCTCTGCTGCTCTTCAGGCATCGAGTGGACAACTGCCTCCTCGATATGGGCAAGTGCGTGCTCTACTACACCCGAGAAGGTGTGGCGTGGAGTTGTCTTCGTATTCTTTGCTGCAGCAATTGCCTCCTCAGCAGCCTCCATGATTCCCTGACCCTTCAGAGCGGAGATCTCGACGATCTTGCAGCCAAGCTGGTTTGAAAGCTCCTTGACATCGATCCTGTCACCGTTCTTCTTGACGAGGTCCATCATGTTGAGAGCAATGACAACTGGGATTCCAAGCTCGACAAGCTGTGTTGTGAGGTAGAGGTTTCTCTCAAGGTTGGTCGCATCGACGATATTGAGAATTGCATCCGGTCTCTCGCCAACAAGGTAGTTTCTTGCGACGACCTCCTCCAGAGTATATGGAGAGAGTGAATAGATACCAGGAAGGTCTATGACTGTGACACCCTCGTGCTTCTTGAGCTTTCCTTCCTTCTTCTCGACTGTTACGCCAGGCCAGTTTCCAACAAACTGGTTGGAACCGGTAAGACCATTGAAAAGTGTCGTCTTACCTGAGTTCGGGTTACCTGCAAGTGCTATTCTGATTTCCATACCTATCCCCCTACTCTATCTCGATCATCTCGGCATCAGCCTTTCTGAGAGAGAGTTCATAGTTCCTTACGGTCACTTCGATAGGGTCTCCAAGTGGTGCGACCTTTCTGATATAGATCTCGACTCCCTTGGTTACTCCCATGTCCATGATCCTGCGCTTGACAGCGCCTTCTCCATGTAGTTTCACGACCTTTACAGTCGAACCAACTTCTGCATTGCGCAATGTATTCATTAACGGCTC
Source organism: Spirochaetales bacterium Spiro_01 (assembly GCA_001604265.1). Classification (GTDB taxonomy): domain Bacteria; phylum Spirochaetota; class Spirochaetia; order Sphaerochaetales; family Sphaerochaetaceae; genus Bullifex. The sequence goes on along the minus strand of LVBC01000309.1, from coordinate 234 downwards.
CTCCTGAAGCGATTGAATTACCTTATTCTGTTTCAGACCATGATGCGTCTGGCCATATCTTCATTTATGGCGATGCGCGATTCCTTGACCTTGAGAATCAGATTCCCATTGAGTGATGTGATTATGGTGACTGTTCCGCCTGCATTCAGGCCCAGATTCTCAAGGTGGTGCTTGACAGCTTCATTTCCACCTATCTTCTTGATGACAAGCTCCTCTCCCGGATCTGCCATTAAT
>LVBC01000308.1 GCA_001604265.1 Spirochaetales bacterium Spiro_01 | reverse complement strand
CAATATTTTGAAAAAAATTAATGTATCCGGAAAAATTTTTCCAAAAAATTAATAAATTTGACGGAAAACTACTTGAGATGGATACTTCACTTGTAAAAGAATAATAAATATAGGGAGGAAACGCAATGCTAATTCTCATCGCAGACGCATTTGATAAGAATCTACCAGCTAAGCTTTCTGTATTTGGTGAAGTAACGGACGACATTTCAAGGCTTCCTGAGGCCGATGTCGTTCTGATCAGGAGCAAGACCAAGGCCACAAGGGAGTACATCGACCAGGCAAGGAACATGAAGGTCATCCTCCGCGGTGGCGTTGGAATGGATAATATCGATAGGGAGTACTGCAAGGAAAAGGGTATCATCGCAATGAATACCCCTCACGCATCGGCTCCGGCAGTAGCAGAGCTCGCCTTTGCAATGATGATCTCTACAGCATCCAGGATCTGTTTCTACGACAGTTCAATGAAGAAGGGCGAGTGGGCCAAGAAGGAGAAGAGGACCGAGCTGCTCGGAAAGACCCTGGGTCTTGTGGGCTTCGGAAACGTCTCCAAGGCGCTTGCTCAGAGGGCCAGGGCCTTCGGAATGGATATCGTCTACTACGATATAATCAGGAGCGATGTCGACTATGCAAGGTACGTGCCGACGATCGAGGAGGCAGTCGAGAATGCAGACTACATCTCCTTCCACATCCCATACACTCCACAGACCGACAGGATTCTCAACAGGGATCTCATTTCCAGGATGAAGAAGGCTCCTGTCATCATCAACACTGCACGTGGCAAGATCGTCGACGAGCAGGATATCGTGGATGCACTTGCCGATGGAAGGATTTCCTGGTATTGCACAGACGTATACAGCTCGGAGCCACCTTCGATCGAAGAGAATCCGCTCTTCAAGGCTGAGAGGGTCACCTTCTCCCCGCACGTAGGAGCAAACAGCAAGGAGAACCTTGTCAGGATCGGTGAGGAGATCTACGAGACAATCGAGAAGTACCACAAGGAGGGTATAATCTGATGAGAAAGAGAAACTTTTTTGCAGGACCATCCGTACTCCCAATGGAAGTACTCGAAGAGATGAGAGACCAGCTTGTAGACTACAAGGGAAATGGTATCTCGATGCTCGAGACAAGCCACAGAGGTGGCATGTTCGAGGATATGTATGACGAGTGTCTCCAGTCCTTCAGGGACCTTATCGGAATTCCTGACGACTACGACGTCTACTTCCTCGGCGGCGGTGCAACTCTCCAGTTCGCAATGATCCCATTCAACTTCCTGCTTCCTGGAACACAGGCAGCCTACTGCAAGACCGGTACCTGGTCCAACAAGGCCTGCTCCGATGCCCAGAAGGTCGGCTCTGTCGCTGTAGTATTCGACGACAAGGAGAATGGATACACACATCTGCCTGACGTGGACAAGCTTGTCCTTCCAGAGAACTGCTCCTATCTGTACATCTGCGCCAACGAGACGATCGGTGGTATCGAGTACAAGAAGTTCCCGAAGAGGGGAAGTGCTCCGATCATCGCAGACATGTCCTCCGACTTCCTCTCCAGACCTGTCGATGTATCCAACTTCGATATGATCTACGGCGGTGTACAGAAGAACCTCGGACCTGCAGGTGCCACCTTCATCATCATGAAGAAGTCCCTGCTCGAGAGGAGGAACGAGAACCTCGTCGCATACTTCGACTACGGTCTCCATGCAAAGAACAAGGGCCTTTACAACACCCCACCAGTTGCATCCATCTGGGGCGTCAAGCTGATGCTCGACTGGATCAAGAAGATGGGCGGCGTTGCCGAGATGGACAAGAGGGCCGATCTCAAGAGCGGCATGATCTACAGTGTCATCGACTCTTCTGACTTCTGGAGAAGTCCAGTGGATCCGGCAGTAAGGTCCAGAATGAACATCGTCTTCCGTCTCCCATCCGAGGAGCTGGAAGCAAAGTTCGTCGAGGAGTCCAAGAAGGCTGGCATGCTCGGTCTCAAGGGCCACAGATCCGTTGGTGGACTCAGGGCATCTCTCTACAATGCCTGTCCGATCGAGGATGTCCAGGCTCTGGCAGATTTCATGAAGGAATTCGAGAGAAAGAATGGCTAAGGGTGATAAGAAGGCTGTTGATTCGATCAACAAGCTGATAATAAGGGAACTGAAGAATGGTAGGCAGCCATACTCCGAGG
>LVBC01000307.1 GCA_001604265.1 Spirochaetales bacterium Spiro_01 | reverse complement strand
GACGCTCTCCGGATCGTGGGAATAGCCTACCAGAGAAAAACCGGTTCCATACCAGGGGAAATAGGTCGACAGAGAGGTAATGATAGGTTCTTCATCATCTACCAGATAGACTGTATACATCGCACCCCCATGGTGTAGAAAATGATACCATTTACCAAAATCGGATTACTAGTAAGACGGTAAGTTGCACCGATATAATTATTTACGAACAGACAGCAATTTGAAAGTGAAAAAACAAAGGAGTTCATGAGCCGATGCAGAAGCCTTCAGCTATAGGCAAGAGACCATTCAAGGCAGAACGATATATAGGTCTTGTCTTCATTGCACCATGGATAATTGGATTCCTGGTCTTCCAGCTCTACCCATTCGTTTCGTCATTCATATACTCGTTCACCAGCTTCAATATCATCGGAAGGCCAAAGTTCGTTGGCCTTGCCAACTATATGAAGCTATTCACTATCGATCCCGACTTCAAGAAGAGTATCTATGTAACACTCAAGTACGCCTTCATCTCTGTTCCAGGGAAGCTGATATTCGCTCTCTTCATAGCAATGCTGATGAACATGAAGATAAAGGGAGTGAACTTCATGAGGACAATCTTCTATCTTCCATCGATTCTCGGAGGCTCGGTAGCCATCTCTGCCCTCTGGAAGCTTCTCTTCATGAAGGAGGGAATGATAAACAATATTCTGGGCGCAATACACATCCCGGCAGTCGACTGGCTTGGCAGTCCCCACGTAGCCATATTCACCATAAGTCTTCTCCAGGTCTGGCAGTTCGGGTCCTCTATGGTCCTCTTCCTGGCAGCTCTGAAGAACATCCCTGCCGAGTACTACGAATCTGCATCCCTCGATGGTGCATCGAAGATAAGGCAGTTCTTTTCAATTACATTCCCGATGATCACCCCGATCGTCTTCTTCAACCTGATAATGCAGATGATCAATGCACTCCAGAGCTTCACCAGCGCATTCGTCATCACAAACGGTGGACCTCTGAAGTCCACATACCTTATAGGTATCAAGCTCTATATCGAGGGCTTCAACAACTTCAAGATGGGCTATGCAGCTGCAATAAGCTGGGTACTCTTCTTCATGATCCTGTGCTTTACACTGATAGTCTTCAAATCCTCCAGTGCCTGGGTCTACTACTCTGATGGGGAGGCAAACTGATGGACGTTAGAACACACAGGAACATAAAGCTGACAGTCACCTATCTCCTGCTCATCCCATTCATGATAGTGATGGTATATCCACTCATCTGGATGTTCTTCGCAGGCTTCAAGACCAATGGCGAGATATTCGGTACACTGAATCTGCTGCCTGAGCACTTCCTGCTCGACGGCTTCATAACCGGCTGGAAGGGCGTTGGAAAGACCACCTTCGGTCTCTTCTTCCGCAACACCCTGAAGCTCGTAATTCCAACTGTTCTTGCAACCCTTCTCTCGGCAACCTTCGTTGCCTACGGCTTTGCAAGATTCAACTTCCCGTTCAAGAAGATATTCTTTGCCCTGATGATTTCGATGCTGATGCTTCCGAACAGCGTCGTCATCATCCCGCGCTACATTCTCTTCAACAAGTGGAGATGGCTCGACAGCTATCTGCCCTTCTGGATTCCGGCACTCTTTGCCTGCAACTCCTTCTTCATATTCATGATGATACAGTTCCTCAGAAGTATCCCAAAGGATCTCGATGAAGCGGCAAAGATAGATGGCTGCAACGCCTTCTCGATCCTGGGAAGGATTCTGGTCCCTCTTATGAAGCCAGCCCTCTTCTCTGCAGGTCTCTTCCAGCTGATGTGGACATGGAACGACTTCTTCAACTGTCTCATCTACATAAGCAAGGTAAAGTACTTCCCACTCTCGCTCGGTCTCAGAATCAGTGTTGACTCAGCCTCTGCAGTCCAGTGGAACCAGGTAATGGCAATGTCCACCCTTTCCATTCTGCCTACAATCATCATATTCTTCTGTTCACAGAGGTACTTCATCGAAGGTGTAGCTACCTCCGGTATAAAGGGTTGATGAATGAACGACATAAGATGGTACAGGGAGGGTCAGGCCCTCATTAGTGAGATGAACAACAGCAAGGTCAGACCTGGCAGAGTAGCAGTATATTTTTTAGGCCAGTGCGGCTTCGTGCTGAAGTCAGCAGACAAGACAATCGGTATCGATCTGGTGCTCGAGGAGCTGTACAACAGCGAGGGAGAGAAGCGAAGACTCTTCTCTCCTCCATTTGCTCCAGATGCCGGCCTCCATCTCGACTATCTTCTTATCACACACGACCACAGGGACCACCTGGACGACAGGACTATCCTTGGCCTTCTGAAGTCAAATCCATCATTGCAGGTCGTAGTACCGAAAGGTATAGAGACCTATCTTCCTGAGAGACTGAAGGGAATGGTCTACCTCGGCAAGGATATGTGCATCAAGGCCGAAGGCATGGAGATATCAGCAGTACCTGCACCCCACACCGAGTACATCTTCGACGACAAAGGAGAGAGTATAGCCCAGAGCTATCTGATCACACTCGGAAGCAAGAGGTTCTTCCACTGTGGAGATGCACTTGCAGATGAAAAGCTCAAAGCTGCAGCAGCAAACTTCTCCCCATATGTCATGTTCCTTCCAATCAACGGTCGGGACCAGGAGAGGACGAATGCTGGAATAATCGGCAACATGACAAGTGCTGAAGCAATCGAATTTGCAAAGGAGATGAGAGCAATCCTCATCCCGATGCACCACGACTTCTTTGCCAACAACGGCTACGATATCGAGCTCTTCGAGAAGGAAGCCAAGGAGGCGGGAGTCAGCTACATCAAGCCACTTCTGGGACTTAAGACAATCCT
>LVBC01000306.1 GCA_001604265.1 Spirochaetales bacterium Spiro_01 | reverse complement strand
TATCTTTCAAAAGTCAATCAGAATAGACACTCCATTGAAAGCAGTCCTATGTGTACAAATAGCTTCTGTTTTTTCGAGTATAAATGCTGTAATCTTTCCAAAGGAGACTCTTGATGAGCATTAGAGGTATCTACACTTCCGTTAACGATCTGAGAAAGCGCGTATTTGCAGAGATCGCAAATCTCTCCTACAACTACAAGGAGGGAGATCTCGCGAAGATGGAGGGTATCCCATACGATATCATTCCAGGAGAGGTTTCGACCTACAGGGAGAGCGTCTTCCTCGAAAGGGCAATTGTAAGAGAGAGAATGCGTCTTGCAATGGGCCTCAACGTCAGGACTGCAGCTGAGCAGGCCCCTGTCTCCTTTGGCGCAGAGGAGTGCGTCAAGGAAGAGAAGTACTACGAGCCACCACTTATCAATATAATCAAGTTCGCATGCCACTCCTGTCCGGACAATGTCGTCAAGGTGACCGACGCCTGTCAGGGCTGTCTTGCACACCCCTGCAAGGAGATCTGTCCCAAGGGCGCAATAAGCTTCAAGGGTGGACGCTCGCACATCGACCAGGAGAAGTGCATCAAGTGCGGAAGGTGCGTGGATGTATGTCCATACACCGCTATCGTGCGTCTCAAGAGACCCTGCGCTTCTGCCTGTGGAATGAATGCGATCAAATCGGACCAGTATGGAAGGGCTGACATCGACTATGACAAGTGCGTCTCCTGCGGTATGTGCCTTGCCAACTGCCCATTCGGTGCAATTGCAGACAAGGCGCAGATATTCCAGACGATCCAGGCAATCAGGAGCGATGTGCCTGTATACGCTGCTGTTGCTCCATCTGTCTCTGGCCAGTTCGGTCCAAAGCTCACTCCACAGAAGCTCAGACCTGCACTTAAGGCACTCGGCTTTGCAGATGCGATAGAGGTCGCAATCGGTGCAGACCTCTGTACGATAGAGGAGGCCAAGGACTTTGTAAGAGAGGTCCCTGCTGAGAAGAAGTTCATGGCGACCTCCTGCTGTCCTGCCTGGGCCGCAATGGCGAAGAAGCTCTTCCCGGACCTTTCAGGTAACATCTCCATGGCACTTACACCAATGGTACTTACTGGCAGACTCATCAAGAAGCAGCACCCTGGCTGCAAGGTCGCCTTCATCGGACCCTGTGCTGCAAAGAAGCTCGAAGCTGGAAGAAGGACAATCAGGAGCGATATCGACTTCGTCCTTACCTTCGAGGAGCTGATGGGCATGTTCGAGGCAAAGGAGGTAGACTTCGATGCTCTCGAGCCTGAGGATACAATGCACGGCGCCTCTGCCGATGGAAGAGGCTTTGCAATCTCGGGAGGTGTCGCACAGGCTGTAGTCAACTGTGTCAACGAGCTCTATCCGGATGTCGAAGTAAAGACAGCTGGAGCCCAGGGCCTCGATGAGTGCAGGAAGCTTCTGCTTGCAGCAAAGGCCGGAAAGTACAATGGCTATCTCCTTGAGGGCATGGCCTGTCCAGGTGGCTGTGTAGCCGGTGCCGGAACGATCCAGCCGATCTCGAAATCGACAGCATCCCTCAATATCCACAAGAAGGTCTCGACTCACCAGAGAGCACTTCAGAGCAACTATCAGAGTATTCTTTCGGGCCTCGAGGAGGGACTCTTCGATATTCCGGAAGAGGACTGACAAAGTATTTCCTCATCAAACCTTCAGGACTCTGGTCATCCAGGGTCCTTTTCTTCTATCTCGACAGTGCATTTCAAACTGCTGAAATAGAAGGAATATGACTTATTAATTCCTTTATTAACAAATACTTATTAATTATGTAGAAGGGCTTTGCAGACACTTTTCTGCCACGAAGAATCCTTTAAAAAGTTTTAGTAGATTTTAGTAGTTTTATTTTCTGAAATGAACATAGTATATGACAACTAAAACGATTTAGTTACCTTAGT
>LVBC01000305.1 GCA_001604265.1 Spirochaetales bacterium Spiro_01 | reverse complement strand
AAATGGCGGCACATAGGCCGCCATTGATGAGGAAGTGCTTCGGTCAGCTCTCTGCAGAGATTCTCTCGACTCCGAGCTCGTCTGCAGTCTTGTTCATCTTCTCGAGGATCTCGTCGATGATATCGACCTCCTCCTGACTTTGCTTGAACTTGATATCCTCGATCTCGCCCGGCATGAAGATTCCCTTCGAGTTCTTTGCAAGCTTGACGCCCTTGTACTGCTGGATCCTGTGGTCCATTGCATCGAGGAACTCCTCCTTGTCCCTGAAGTCCTCGATATTCCAGGCCATCATCAGCAGACCCGGGCCCTCCTTGTCGTCCTTGGCATCCCAGCCACAGCCGCCACCGAAGAGGATACCTGCAAGCACATCGACCATCACAGCTGTACCCCAGCCCTTGTAGCCTGCCATCGGAGTGACAGAGTAGAATCTGTCCATATCAGTCGTAGGCTGACCCTCATTGTCGAGTGCCCAGCCCTCTGGGATCGTCTTGACACCCTGCATCCTGAGATTGGTTATCTTGCCGTTTGCGACAACTGACTGTGCCATATCGAGGACAGGAGAGACCTCGTTCCTTGCCGGAACAGCTATGGCGACAGGGTTGTTGCCTATCTCCTTCTCGGCACCGCCCCATGGGCACATTGTCGGGTCACCGGTCGCAACAGCGATTCCGATCATCCCCTCTCTGTTGGCCATCTGGGCGTAGTAGGCTGCAGCTCCGAAGTGATTGGCGTGCTTGATCGCAACAGCGCCGATACCGAACTGTTTGGCCTTCCTCATGGCCTCCTTCATTCCGTAGTAGCCGAGAATCTGTCCGGAGGAGCCCTCACCGTTCCATACGGCAATCGCACCTCTGTCCTTCTCTACCTTGTACTCCATATTGGCCTTCATGCGGCCCTTTCTTATCAGGTTGACATATCTTGATACACAGACGATACCGTGGGTGTGCACTCCCCTCTGGTCTGCCTGGACGAGCATATCCGCAAAGATGCGGGCCTCTTTCTCATTGACTCCGGCCTTCTCGAAGATCTCGACTACCTTTGCTTTAAGCTTCTGGACATTTAACTTGAGCATATTTCCTCCATTCAGAAAGAAGAATAGCAGAAAGACAGCGGGCTGTAAAATGTTCGAATTTGTCCTGGTGTGCCAGTTTTCAATAGTGGAAGATGTAGTAGTATGGGTATGCGATTATCTGAAGCGTCGACAGCTCTGTGGTCTGGAGGATCAGTGCATGCTTTACTAAAAAGAAGCCGAGTGTGATGACGGTTATGCCGGCAGCATAGAGCGCGATCTGCTTTCTGAAGCAGATGAGCACCTCCTTGACGATCGGCAGGAGCTCCTTGTCCGTAAGCTCTATGTGGAAGGCCGCAAGCAGCTTCTCGCCCTTTGCTATGTTCTTGTTGAGCTTCCTCAGCTCGACAAGTATCCCCTTTGAAAGCGACCTCTCCTTCATCGCGCTTTCTGCATATGGAAGGACCATCCTGGCAGTTCTGACAAGACCAACGACGAAGAGGAGGAAGGAGGCTGTCATCAGGATGGCCGAGACCCAGGAGCTTGCAACCGGCCCGAAGATAGGTGAGATGACGAAGAGGATGGATAGAAGATAGAGAAGCAGGATCTCAAGTCCCCTTCTGTACCTGTTCTGGAAGCTTGTCATGATGAGCTTGCTCACGTGACCTGCAAGATAGCGATGAGCGTACTTTATCAGCGTCTGCCTCAGCTTCTTCTCCCTCTCGACAAGCTCCTCGTTCATCCTCTTGAGATTTCTGTAGAGATCCGCAAGCCGGTTGTCCTCGAGGTAGG
>LVBC01000304.1 GCA_001604265.1 Spirochaetales bacterium Spiro_01 | reverse complement strand
CCCTGGGCAAGAGTCGGCGAATGGAAGGATACAAAGTATCCATATGTCTGCCATGCGGAGCTCAATGCGATCCTGAATTCAGTTGGTCGAGACCTCTCCGGATGTACACTCTACGTTGCACTTTTCCCCTGCAACGAGTGCGCCAAGGCTATCATCCAGTGCGGAATAAAGCACGTCATCTATCTCGACGACAAATACCATGACAGCGACAACTGTGTCGCATCAAGAAGGCTGCTGGATGCTGCCGGTGTTTCCTACACACAGCTGAAGACCGACCGCAAAGAGCTTGTCCTAGCGTTCTAGGGGTTGAAAAATAGACGCTGGGTGGTAGAATTTAAGAACAACGGTATCACAGACCGCTGTCATTACACGACAGAAGCTAAGCGACCTTTGTAACTACTTTTCATTGCAAAGAGGGCTGACTATGTTCACAGTCAATATCAACAACCAGATCCATACATCAGACAGGGATATGAAGCTTCTGCCCTATCTAAGGGATGTCCTTCATCTTACAGGCACAAAGGATGGCTGCTCGGAGGGAGCCTGTGGCGCCTGTACAGTCATCGTCGACGGAAAGGCCACAAGGGCCTGTGTCTTCACCCTCTCGAAGCTGCAGGGCAAGAGCGTCATTACAATCGAAGGCCTTACGGACCGGGAGAAGGAGGTCTACTCCTACTGCTTTGCCCAGGCTGGAGCAGTCCAGTGCGGCTTCTGCATTCCGGGAATGATAATGAGCGCCAAGGCACTTCTCGATGTGAACAGGGAACCGACCAGGGCCGATATCAAGAAGGCCATAAGGGGCAATATCTGCCGCTGCACAGGATATATAAAGATAGAGGATGCCATATTGATGGCAGCGGAGTACTTCAGAAGCGACAGGCCTGTGAACTGGGACAGTGAAGAGGGACGCATCGGCCAGAGAATGCGCAGAGTCGACGCTGTCGAGAAAGCACTTGGAAAGGGAACATATACTGACGATATCCACATCGAGGGGATGGTATATGGACGCTGCATCAGAAGCAAATACCCCCGCGCCAGGATCATAAGGATAGATGCAAGCAGAGCCGAAGCGGATGAGAGATGCATCAAGGTCCTCACTGCACACGATGTTCCACTCAACGAGCATGGACACCTTATCAAGGACTGGCCGGTCTTCATCCAGGAGGGAAAGATAACCCACTACATAGGGGATGCAATCTGCATGGTCGTCTCCGAGGATGAGTCGGCACTCGACGAGCTCTGCGCTCTTGTCGATATCGAATACGAGGAGCTTCCAGGCGTATTCTCTGCCGAAGAGTCGCTCAGAGAGAGAGGAAGGATAAATGTCCACCACGACAGGGACAATCTGATGTACGACCTCACTCTGGAGCGCGGCGATGTCGACAGGGCCCTCAGAGAAAGCGACTTCAGGGTCAGCTATGACTTCCACACTCCGCACACAGAGCACGCCTTCATGGAAGTAGAGTGCGCTGTAGGCTGCTATGATGAGAGCACAAAGGGTGTAATAGTCTACACATCCAGCCAATCCGTCTTTGATGAGCAGAGAGAGATATCCCACCTTCTGAGGCTCGATATCCAGCAGGTAAGATGCGTCAGCATGTTCGTTGGTGGCGGCTTCGGAGGCAAGGAGGACATGTCTGTCCAGCACCACGCTGCTCTTGCAGCCTACATCCTCCAGCGTCCTGTCAAGGTGAAGCTCACAAGGCAGGAATCCATATCCGTGCATCCAAAGAGACATCCTATGGATATGCATGTCGAGATCGGCTGCGACAGCAATGGAATCCTTAAGGGTTCCATCATCGACATAATCGCAGATACAGGAGCCTATGCCTCCCTCGGAGGACCTGTCCTCCAGAGGGCCTGCACACATGCCGCAGGACCGTACAACTACCAGAACATAAGGATCACAGGAAAGGCACTCTATACCAACAACGTACCCTGCGGAGCCTTCAGGGGCTTTGGCGTCACACAGTCCTGCTTTGCCTTCGAATGCGCACTCAACAAGCTTGCAGAGAAGGTCGGCCTCGACCCCTTCGAGATCAGATACAGGAATGCGCTCAAGGTGGGCGATACCATGCCGAACGGCCAGATCGCATCCGGCGATACCGGCCTGAGGGAGTGTCTCGATGCTGTGAAAGACGCCTACTATTCGAAGAAGGGAAACGGCATTGCCTGCGCACTCAAGAACAGCGGTCTCGGTGTCGGCGTTCCGGATACGGGCAGATGCACGATCTCGATCGAACAGGGAAAGGTCCATGTGCGAACATCAGCAGCCTGTATGGGCCAGGGACTTGCAACTGTGGCCCTCATGATCACAGTAGAGGCTACCGGTCTGAAACCTGAGGATATAATCGTCGAACACCCGGATACGGCCAGAACTCCGAACTCAGGGACCAGTACAGCCTCCAGGCAGACGACATTTACAGGTGAAGCAGTAAAGCGCGCAGCCCTCGCTCTGGGAGAGGCGCTGAAGAGTGTCGAGCTCAGGGACCTCGAGGGACAGGAGTTCAAGGGCGAGTTCACCTACTCGACCGATGCACTCTACAGCCAGAAGCCGAACCCTGTCTCTCACCTGGCATACAGCTACTCTGCCCAGGTAGTCGAGCTCGACGAGGCAGGAAGGGTCAGCAAGGTCACAGCTGCCTGCGATGCCGGTACGGTCATCAACATGACAAGCATCGAAGGTCAGATCGAGGGCGGTGTCGTCATGGGCCTTGGCTTTGCGCTTACAGAGGACTTCATCACGGACCAGGGCTATGTGAAATCGAAGTATGGGACGCTCGGCCTTCTCAGAGCACCCGATGCACCAGCTGTCGAGGTTGCTCTCGTCCACGGTCCAAAAAAGGGCTTTGCGGCATATGGGGCCAAGGGAATCGGCGAGCTATGTACTATTCCTACTGCACCTGCAGTACAGAATGCATACTACAAGCGTGACGGAATCTTCAGGACCTCACTGCCTCTCGAAAAGACTGCCTATAAAAAGTGAGCTTTTGCTAACTTTTTACATTGCAACTATTTAGACTATTACACTGTTTTCTTTTGCTTTCTGTTGCTCTATAATGTCGAAACAGACGATAACTAATATTTCCAGGAGGAAAACAGTATG
>LVBC01000303.1 GCA_001604265.1 Spirochaetales bacterium Spiro_01 | reverse complement strand
CCAATGTTGACTAAAACATGTTAAAAATTCTATTCTTTTTATTGGATTACACCAAGGGGTTGCAATGGTACTTATCAATATCGATTCACTCTCCCTCAACGAGCTTGCCTATATTGCTCAGGTCGAGGGGATTCAGGGATATGAAGACATGTCTCGTGAAGAGCTCATAGATGAGCTCAAGGATCTGTATGAGGATGAGGACGATGTTCTTCCAGTACCTAGTGGGGAGAACGTCAACAAGCGTTTTGTTGCAGGTCTTACCGACTACCGTGGCGAGGGTGCCGAAGTGGGTTCGCTTCCCGGTGTTGAAGAGCTTCCTGACCTCTATCCTGAAACAACTATCCATCTGCTTACCAAGAACGCCAGCTGGCTCTACTGCTACTGGTCGATTGCTCCTCTTGATGATGAGAAGTTCCAGGAAGCCTATCCCGACCACTCACTGCTTCTCAATGTTGTCATCACAGAGGGCGACAAGGACGAGTACTCCTACGATATCCCTGTAAGCAGCGATGACCACGAGTGGAACATCTCCGTCCCCCATCACAGTGGCTACTGCCGCGTCGAGCTGATGCTGCAGGATTCGAGTGGGGAGCGCTATGTGATCTGCTCCTCGCAGGAGATCGAGCTCATGTACTGCTACTGGGTCGACCACGCCGACGAGGCCAGAGGCAACGAGGATATCATCAGAAGATATCTTTCCATCCTCACCAACAAGTACGGACACATCACCAACTGCTCCACAGTACAAGAGGTCGTTTCAGCCATCAAGGCCGAGGAGGATCTGCAATGAGCAAGACAGTCGGAAGAGTCAATCTGATTCTGCACGCACATTCCCCATATGTAAGGCACCTTGAATACGACAAGTTCCTCGAGGAGGACTGGCTTTTCGAGTCCCTCAACGAGACATACATCCCACTTCTGAGGATGCTCGAGAATCTCGACAGCGAGAACATAGACTACCATCTCTCGATCTCCTTCTCCCCAACGCTCTGCACCATGCTTACCGATGCACCTCTCCAGGAGAGGTTCCTCAACTACATGAACGAGCGCTACGAGCTCGGACTGAAGGAGGAGGATAGATGCCTGCGCATGGCTCCTGAATTCGCCGAGATGGCGATCTACTACAGGAAGAGCATCGAGAAGAACCTCGAGACCTATGAGAAGTACAACAGGAATATCCTTACCGGCTACAAGCAGCTTGCCGAAAAGGGACACATAGAGCTGGTCGCAACTGCAGCTACCAACTGCTATCTGCCACTTTACAAGAACCATGAGAAGGCTGTAAGGGCACAGATAAGGCTCGGTATCCAGGAGCATCTGCGCTTCTTCGGCCAGATGCCGAAGGGCTTCTGGCTTCCAGAGTGCGGCTACTACTCGGGACTCGAGGATATCCTTGCAAGCTACCACATCAAGTGGTGCCAGCTTGCATCCCATTCGATTCTCTCTGCAAAGAACAGGATCGACTCAGCAGGCTACCAGCCGATCGAGCTCGGCAATTCAAGCGTCACAGGTTTCGTAAGGGACTGGTCCCTGACCAACCTCATCTGGTCCAACTCGCTTGGCTACCCATGCGACCAGGACTACAGAGAGTTCTACAGGGATATCGGCTACGATCTTCCACTGGATTACATCAGGCCATACATCCATGACGATGTCAGGGTCTTCACAGGCTTCAAGTACTGGGCAATTACCGGCAGGACAGATCAGAAGCAGCCATATTCGATGTCCAAGGCAAAGGAGAAGGTCGCTCTGCATGCAGAGAACTTCCTCTACCACCTCAGAAGAAAGGGCATCCTGATGTCCTCGGAGACCAGCACTGTTCCGACCATAAACCTCGGCTTCGATGCCGAGCTCTTCGGACACAGATGGTTCGAGGGAATCAGCTTCCTCGAGAAGATACTCAGGGGAGTAGTGGAGGACAATGGACTTGAGTTCACGACACCTGCAAAGTGTCTTTCGACTCTGACCTTCGAGCCCGAGAAGGCCTTCCTCAACGACTGCAGCTGGGGAGATGGAGGCTACAGCGATGTCTGGCTCGATGGCAGCAACGCCTGGATCTACCGCCATACCCACAGGGCCATAGAGGCACTGGAGGAGCTGGCACAGCGCTTCCCTGATCAGGTCTCATTGAAGGGCAGGTTCCTCAATCAGGCTGCAAGGGAGGTGATGCTTGCAATGGCATCTGACTGGCCATACATCATGCACGACAAGACCAGTGTCAGCTATGCAGAGAAGCGCCTCAGGAACCACCTGGGCTCCTTCCGAGTGGTCTACACCAACATGTGCAAGAATGCAGTCAACACGGAGTGGCTTATAAATGCAGAGAAGCAGAATGCCATCTTCCCTGAGATGGACTACAATATATTCAATCCGGATCGATAGGCTAACTCCATATATTCAAGGCTGTTTGGTACGTGTAGTGATTATATGTTGTTTTGGGGTAGTGAAATATGTTAGGCTATCGCTATGACAGAAAATAAGTAGAAGGTCAGAGAAATACTCAGGATACTTGTTTCGATAACCGAACCGGAAGTTCGGAATATGGTCATAGAGAAGGTCAACGAAGAGATATCCAGAAAACATGGATGCAGAACATTCAGCAAGGCCGAGGAATATCCTAACGAAGAATCCAGGAAAAGAAGACAGGATAGCAAGCCAGCATGTCCCCTTTGTGGTAGCAGAGAGGTTGTCTTCAACGGCAGCGTGAAAGGCCGAAGAAGATACTGTTGCAAGAACTGCAGGATGAGTTTTGGGAGAGCACTGTGGAAATCCATTGCTGCTAGCTCAGCCATACAAAAGGAATTCAAAGGGGATAGAGTCAAACAAGTCGATAAAATATGCTTTATTTAATTTCTTGAATAGAAAACAGAGTTGACAATTTCTATTTCGGAAAATAATATATGCATAAGGAGCTATCCCTTGGATATTCGATTTGAAGATTCTGAAATTGAACTTTTGTTCTCAACTGGAAAATCTGCGAAATATAAAAGTGCGCCAGACGTGGTCTTGAATAATCTAGTTTTTTCTTTTTCAGTCTTCATGTACTCTTCAGAATATCGTGATATTTCAGGCTCTCCGATT
>LVBC01000302.1 GCA_001604265.1 Spirochaetales bacterium Spiro_01 | reverse complement strand
CTCCTTTTCCCTGATGATAATCTACAATTGTCCTCATAGGAGAAACAGCAATGATAAAGAAGAAAGAAGAGATGCAGAATGTCGAGATAGAGCACATGAGAGATGGGGATGGAATCATCTACCAGCAGCGCATACTCGGAGAAAGCGATATGGCAAAGCACGCCCGTCTCTTTGCCAACATGAGAATCAGGAAGGGATGCTCCATCGGACCGCATGACCATGTCAACGAGACCGAGTACTACTACATACTCTCAGGGGAAGGAATAGTCACCGAAGCCGATGGAGAGAAGACTGTGAAGGCCGGCGATGTCGTCATCACAGGCGGTGGAGCAAGCCATGCGATCAGGAACGAGAAGGATGAGGACCTTGTCTTCATTGCTATCATCATCCTCGACTGACAGGACAGTATATGACAGTGAAGGCTCCCTCGGGAGCCTTCTTCTGTCTACTTCACTGTATTTCTGAGAACACCCAGGCCCTCGACGATGCACTCTATCTCGTCGCCTGAAGATAGATACCTTGGAGGGTCGAAGCCCATTCCGACTCCAGATGGCGTTCCTGTAGAGATGATGTCTCCTGGCTCGAGTGTCATGCATCTTGAAAGCTCATAGATGAGGTCAGAGAACTTCATTCTCAGAAGTCTCGTATTGGACTTCTGCCTTGTCTCTCCATTTACCCTGCTCTCGATATCGAGACTCGGATTCTCTCTGAACATGTCTGCACTTCTGATGTATGGTCCCATTACCGAAAAGCCATCGAAGCTCTTTCCCAGATACCACTGGTTTCTCTTTCTCTGTGTTCTTCTGGCACTTATGTCGTTGAAGATCGTATAGCCGAAGATTGCCTTTCCTACATCCTCGTACTCTGTACTGCTGTCTATCTTCCTGCCGATGACTATCGCGACCTCGACCTCGTAGTCGAGCTCCGGGTCGATATCGAGGTGCCCGTCGATCTCCTCATCCGGGCCGACGATATGAGTACCCCGCTTCGAGAAGTAGACTGTATCGTCCGGGGTTTCGAAGACTCCATCGTAGAAGCGCTCCCTCGTCTCCTCCAGATGATCGACATAGTTGACTCCTACGCAGATGATATCGTGTCTCGAACTGGTTATCGGGGCAACTACCCTGACATCGTCCATGCTTATCTGAGGGGCAGGAAACTCCTCGTTCTGGATTGCCCTGAGAATGTCGAGCTCCTCCTGCTTGTGCAGCTGGATGAAATCATTCATGGAAAAGTACTGGTGCTTAAGGACATCTCTCAGAAGCACGACCTTGTTCTCACCCTTCACAAGTATTCCAGGAAGCTGTTCATTCTGGTATTCAACTGTTACAAATTTCATAGCAATCTCCAATTTAAGCAGAAAGAAGACCACTTTCAACAAAAAATGGTCTTCTTTCCCAGAAATAACGCTCTTTCTCAGGCAAAAAGTGGGCCCAGTGCCTCTACATAGCCATTCCAGCGCCTGTAGAGCTCCATGTACTCCTCGTGGGCTTTCATGTCGGGAAGTGCCTCCTTGGAGGAGTCGAAGCTGAGATGCTCACTTACGATGGAATCGAGAGCTCCACCTCCCACGACCCAGAGAGCCTGGAGAGCAGAACCGAAGGCTGCTGCCTCCGATGTGGCAGGAACTCTTACCGGAAGACCGGTCATATCCGAAACCAGCTGGCGCCAGAAAGGACTCTTGGAGCCACCGCCCGTAAGGAGTATGGAGGAGACCTTTGCACCCTTCTCCCTGAAGGCATCGAGTCCGAGCAGGAACTCGTATGTGACACCCTCGAAGGTAGCTCTTGCGATATTCTCATCCGTAATATTGTTCGGATTCATTCCTCCGAGGACTCCCTCTCCATGAGGAAGGTTTGGAACCCTTTCACCGTTGAGGAACGGAAGGAAGACAAGACCATCTGCTCCCCGAGCAGCTCTTGAGGCTTTGTCGCCGAATGCAACTACATCATCGCCCATGTACTTCCTCATGACCTCGGTCGCAACTGTGCAGTTCATCGTGCACAGCAGAGGAAGATAGGTTCCATGTGATGAGCAGAAGGCGGCCAGGCGGCCCTTCTCGTCGCTTACGGGAACAGATGAGGAGGCAAAGAGAGTTCCCGAGGTTCCAAGGCTCATCGTCACACGGCCATCGACGACGGCTCCAGTTCCGATTGCGCTCATCATGTTGTCTCCGCCACCAGAGGCCACTATGCAGCTCTCGGGAAGGCCATAGCGCCTTGCGATCTCCTTCTTGACAGGACCGACGGCCTTTGTCTCCTTTACGATTTCAGGAAGCTTTGCAATGAGATCCTCACCGATCGCATTGCAGCACTCTCTGTCCCACTCTCCTGTGAAGATGTTCATGAGACCTGTTCCGGAGGCATCTCCCCTCTCCATTGTGGCGATTCCTGTGAGGAAGAAGTTGAGGTAGTCGTGAGGAAGCAGGACGTACTTCATCGCAGCGTACTTCTCAGGATAGTGCTTCTTCAGATAGAGGATCTTTCCTGCAGTGTAGCCTGCCATCACCCTGTTGCCAGTTCTCTTCTGGACAGCCTCGGCGCCCCCTGCTCTCTCCATGATCTCATCGCACTCCTTCTGTGTCGATGTGTCGCACCAGAGCTTTACGTTGTGAAGTACTGTTCCATCTTCTCCGACTGGAACAAAGCCATGCTGCTGTCCTGAGACGGCTATCGCATCGACACGGCCTTTCACGGAAAGAGGAATCTTCTCCATGCAGGAATCGAGAGCATCGATCCACCACTGGGCCTTCTGCTCCCTGACACCGCCATCCTCGACTATGAGTTCAACCGGCGCCTGGGATACTGCCAGTATCTCTTTCTTCTTTGAATCGTATATGAGGACCTTTATGCTCTGGGTTCCTGCGTCTATTCCTAATGTGACCATATCACTCCTCCTCGACACTCTCTCTGATCTTGACCTCATAGCCTATTATCTGGCTTTCAGGTCGCTTGTTGTCTATGAAATACTGCTGTATCTTGCGTGCGCACTGATACCCCTGCTCATAGGGGTGCTGGCAGATGGTCCACGCCACCCTGCCACTTTTAAGAAGGGACCTGATAGGGTCGACATCGTCGGATACGAAGACAAGCATATCCTTATCACCGACAGCCCTCATCACACCTGCAACACCGGCTGTCGATATGAATATCGTATCTGTCTCGGGGTGCCTGGCAAGGTGCTCTGCTACCATGTGGTATGCGACTGCATCATCATCCTGGCAGGCAAGCTCTCCGGTTATGGTATAATCCATCCCCCTTCTGTCGAGTCCCTCTACAAAGCCATTGACTATATCGCTGTGGCCCTTTACACAGCTTGTTCCCCTGACTATCAGGATATTTCTCTTCCGGCCATTGGAAACGAGCGAAAGAAGGCCTGCATTCATTGCTCCCTTCTTCCTGTAGTCTGGACCGACATAGAAGAGTCTTTTCTCAAGTGAGATATCCGAATTGACGGCGGCGATCGGGATATCCATGGAGGAGAGGTATGAGAGAATCCTCTCATCGTCCATTGTCATGACGACCAGGGCATCTACACCTCTTTCGACAAGCCGCCCTATTGCATCCAGGTGCTCCTGGACGTTGAAGCCTCTTACAGCTTCGAAGCAGACAGAGAAGCCCAGGTCGCTGTACTTCTCTGTCGCGCTTGAAATACCGCGGACTACCTCGGCAAAGAATGGACTGCCATCGCTCGGAAGCATTACACCAATGAGATGAGGATTCTTCCTCACCGCCAGCATCCTGCCTGCAAGGTTCGGCTCGTATCCGAGCTCCATTGCAGCCTCGAGAACGCGCTTTCTTATCTCAGGTGCGACTCCCGGCCTATCGTGAAGCACTCGGTCAACGGTGCCTCTGGAGACACCGCTGGCCTGGGCCAATTCCTTGATCGTAGCCACTGCCTTCTACCTTAGAATGGGCACTCGTCAGAGTAGAGTGTACCTGCTGGGCGATTGTATGAGATATCCTTTACTCCAATGTACTGGAGAACAGCGTAGAGGCTTCTTCCGATGTGGCCGAAGGCGACTGCACCATGGTGCGGGTACCTCTTTGCGATGAGGACATGGCGATAGAAGCGTCCCATCTCAGGGATTGCGAATACGCCGATACCACCGAAACTTCTGGTAGCAACAGGGAGTACCTCACCCTCGCAGACGTATGCCTGGAGTGCTGTATCTGCATTGGAGTGCAGGCGGAAGAAGGTTATATCGCCAGCTGCGATATCACCCTCGAGGGTTCCTCTTGTGAAATCGGGCTCGCCATCCTCAAGCAGTCTGTGCTGGATGATCTGGTAGTTGATTGCACCACAGGAGAGGCACTTGAATGGAGTATTTCCGCAGTGGAAGCCCATGAAGGTGTCCGTGAGCTTGTAGTCCTTTGCGAACTTGCCCTTGATCTCGGACTCGTACATATCCTTTGGAACAGTGTTGTTGATATCGAGGAGGGTTACAGGAGCACCGGTGATGCAGGTGCCGATGTACTCGGAGAGACCACCGTAGATATCGACCTCACAGGCTACAGGGATACCGCGGGATGCCAGACGGCTGTTGACGTAGCATGGCTCGAAGCCGAAGCTCTCTGGGAATGCTGGCCAGCACTTGTTGGCAAATGCGACATACTTCCTTGCTCCGAGGTGGGCCTCTGCCCAGTCAAGGAGAGTAAGCTCGAACTGTGCCATTCTTGGGAGGAGTTCAGGATAGGTGTTGCCCTTTACGCCGAGCTCGCTGGCCATATCCTTGACGACCTCGTCGATTCTCTTGTCATTGGCATGCTGCTTGTATGCAACGAGAAGGTCGAGCTCGCTGTTCTCTTCGATCTCGACGCCGATATCGTAGAGTGCCTTGATCGGGGCATTGCAGGCGAAGAAGTCCTGTGGGCGTGGGCCGAAAGTGATGAGCTTGAGGCCCTTGAGACCGATGATGGTCCTGGCCACAGGAATGAACTCGCTGATCATTTTTGCACAATCCTCGGCATCTCCAACTGGATACTCGGGGATGTAGGCAGCAAGCTTTCTGAGACCGAGGTTGTAGGAGCAGTTCAGGACTCCACAGTAGGCATCGCCTCTGCCGCCGACCAGGTTGTCTCCCCTCTCCTCTGCAGCTGCGCAGTACATTACAGGTCCATCGAAGTACTTTGCGATAAGTGTCTCAGGTGTCTCTGGACCGAAGTTGCCAAGGAAGACGACAAGTGCGTTGCAGCCTGCTGCCTTTACCTCGTCAAGGGCCTTGAGAGCATCCTTCTCGCTCTCTACTACAGTTGGTGCCTCATAGATATCGAGACCGATCTTCCTCGCCTCTTCACCAATCCTGACTCTTCTGTCTCTTGAGATACTGATAACGAAACAGTCTCTGCTGACAGCAATCATTCCAAGCTTCACATCTGGAATATTCTTATGCATCTTTGTCTGCCTCCTAATAGGACTTTCTCTAAATATCGTGCTCGAGCACACAATATTATTGCATCCCATTTTTCCAGCTGTCAACAAAAAACTCCAGGCAGGAATCCGCACATTCGGAGCAAGGCATCAAAGGAGGAGGAAGCTGAAAGAAAAAGGAAGAGGTGCTCTCATAGAACACCTCTCTGTTTCAAATCCTTGG
>LVBC01000301.1 GCA_001604265.1 Spirochaetales bacterium Spiro_01 | reverse complement strand
CTGTGCGAAGAGGACAGCGCAGGAAAGAAGAACAATAAGAGCGAATGCAATTTTCTTCATTTTCTATTCTCCAATTTTTGGTTTCGTAGCTTTATACTAGGCAATATTAGAAAATTATGAATATTTATGCAATCTATATGTGATTGATTTGCATGAAAAATTATGGACTCCATCGCTGAAGTCCATATCGAAATCACATCGAAGCAAGGAATGGAACACCGACAAGTGCGTATGCATTCTTCAATACGGTAAGCACCATCCTCGAAAGCTCCACCCTGGCGACCACAAGCTCCCTTGTATCCGCCCTGAGTATCTGGTTGTCGTGGTAGTAGTGGCTGAAGGTCTTGGATAGCTCGTAGAGGAAGCTGCAGATGACTGCAGGGTCGTAGGCAGCGCCTGCCTTCCTGACGATTTCAGGGAAGGAGGCAAGCAGCTTCACTATCGCCTTCTCATCCTCCTCGACAAGCAGGCTGCCATCGAACTCGATTCCCTCGTACTCGCTCTTCACAGCCTCGAACTTGGCCATCATCGAGGAGATCCTTGCGCCCATGTACTGAAGGTACGGTCCGGTGTTTCCGTTGAAGCTTATGGACTCCTGCGGATTGAAGATCATGTCCTTCGATGGTGTCACCTGCAGAAGGTAGTAGTTCAGGGCACCGAGAGCGATCTTGCGGCTCGTCTCGTCGACATTGCCCACCTGATCCTGCCTCTCCTTTGCGATGATCTCCTCCTTTGCAAGCTGCGAAAGGTTCTCGAGAAGGTCATCTGCATCGACGACTGTTCCCTCCCTGGACTTCATCCTTCCATTTGGAAGGTTCACCATTCCATAGGAGAGGTGATAGAGCTCGTCGGCCCACTTGTAGCCAAGCATCTTCAGGCAGTAGAAGAGTACCTTGAAGTGGTACTGCTGCTCGGAGGCGACAACGTAGATGAGGGAGTCGAAGGGCCAGTCCTCGTGCCTGTTGACTGCAGTTCCAAGGTCCTGTGTCATGTAGATGCTGGTGCCGTCCTTTCTGAGAAGTACCTTCCTGTCGAGTCCGATAGGAGCAAGGTCTATCTGTACAGAACCATCCTCGGCCCTGTAGAAGACACCCATGTCGAGGCCCTTGTAGACCTGGTCCTTTCCGAACTTGTATGTATCGGATTCGTAGTAGTACTTCTCGAATTCGATGCCCATGTTCCTGTAGGACTCTGCGAGGCCCTCGAGGGTCCAGTTGTTCATCCTATTCCAGAGAGCCATCACCTCCGGATCGTTCTGCTCCCACTTGAGGAGCATGCTCTGAGGCTCGGCATTCGCCCTTCTTGCAGCCTCCTCGCGGATCTTCTCTCTCTCTTCGGGAGAGACATCTCCAGCCTCTTCAAGTGCCTTCTCGATGCACTCCTTCTCATACTGTGCATAGCGGACATAGTAGCGGCCGACGAAGTGGTCGCCCTTCTCGCCTGTGGACTCTGGAGTCTCTCCATTTCCGAATTTCATGTAGGCCCACATGCTCTTGCAGATGTGAACACCGCGGTTGTTGATGAGATTGACTCTCTTCACCTCGGCGCCGTTTGCTTTAAGGAGCGCTGCAACACTCATTCCAAGCGAGTCGTTCCTCATATGGCCCAGGTGCAGAGGCTTGTTCGTGTTCGGGCATGAGAACTCGATCATGACCTTCTTGCCCTTCAGGCTGTCGTTCCTTCCGTACCTGTCGCCCTCGGATGAGACTCTCCTTCTCAGGCTGTTTGCAAGCAGTCCTGTCTCGATCTTCACATTGAGATACGGACCTGCGACCAGGAGCGTGCCATCGACATCCAGATCCCTATTCTCGAGTCTCTTCCTGATTTCTTCTGCAATCTGGGCTGGAGCCATCCTCAGCGACTTTGCATATGCGAACATCGGGAATGCGATATCTCCCATCTCCGCTTTCGGTGGAGTTCCTGCCTGCAGTGGGGCAATCTCAGTTGCACCCTTTTCTCTGGCAAAGGCGACTATCTCCTTCTCGACTACTTCCTTCCAGCTGTTTCTTATCTCTTCAAGCATGTTTTCCTCTTGTGAACGAACTTAAAATACAATAAAGATGCTACCTTTACAAGGTAGAGCGGATCGAGACCTCTCCACTTGAAAGGTGCTCGATGGAGCCATCTGCATATCTTACCACGAGGTG
>LVBC01000300.1 GCA_001604265.1 Spirochaetales bacterium Spiro_01 | reverse complement strand
CTACATTTCCTCTCTTCACTGAGCGTGTGTAGAGCTTTCCATCCGAAAAGGCACCGGCTCCACCCTCTCCGAAGGCGTAGTTGGATTCGCTGTCGAGTCTTCCCTCCCTGGAAAGCACTGCAGTATCTACTCGCCTTTCGTGCACGTTCCTTCCTCTCTCGAGGATTATAGGTCTTATGCCCTTTTCAAGGAGAGAAAGAGCTGCGAACAGGCCTGCAGGACCAGATCCAACTATGATCACAGGGCCCCTTTCGGCCTGGAGGAAGGCTGTCCTTTCGTATAGGACCTTCTCCTCCTCTCCAATGAAGACCCTGACTCTTCCCTGGACCTTCACATCCATGCGCCTTGCATCAATGCTTTTTCTGATGAATCTGACTCCATTGATATCCCTGATATCCATTCTGAGCTTTCTGGCCACATAGGCTCTGAGCTTATCAGCTATCGCGGCCTCCTCTGGTCTCAGCACTACATCCAGTTCCCTGATCATGAGAACAACTATATCAGCAAACGTTCTTGAGAGAGAAGATAGTAAATTGCTACAATCTCAGACTATGAATGTCCTTTCGATCGAGAACCTTTCAAAGACTGTAAATGACGAACCTCTCTTTTCAGAGGTCACACTCGGCCTCGAGAATTGTGAGAAGGTCGGCATCGTCGGAAAGAACGGTGCCGGAAAATCCACCTTTCTCAAGGTGATTTCAGGTGTGCTTGCGCCCGATGAGGGAAAGATAAGCCGTGCGCAGGATGCAGATATCGTCATGCTCGAGCAGACAGTCAGCTTTCCTGATGGGGCGACAATAAGGGACTACTTCCACCTCGGACATGGAAAGCGGCTTGACATTCTCAGAAGAAGCGAAGAAGCGCTTTCAAGTGGAAACGACAACGAATACCAGAGACTCCTTC
>LVBC01000299.1 GCA_001604265.1 Spirochaetales bacterium Spiro_01 | reverse complement strand
AAACAAGAAGCGGACTCTACAGACCTCTGAGAGCGAAGTTCCTCAAGCTCTATGAGGCACAGAGGCTATAGATTCCACCTGCTGCTCCTTCTCTCCGAATACGGACTGGATACTCTCGTATGGGCCGAAGGCGATGACCTGGTCGCCCTCTTCGATTATCGTATCCTTCGTCAGCATGAGAGGCTGACCATCCCTTGTGACCATCATGACATTTTTCGCTACGTATTCGCTAATCAGGTTCGGTAATGGCGTCACCTAGCCGCCATCACCGTTTCCCTCAAATCATTTTGCTTTAGTTTCTCCTCTTCTTGAATTTGTAATCCAGTCATCTACAGCATCTTCGTTTAAGAGGATAGCCTTCTCTGCTTCGCCCTTCATCTGCTCCTGAAAATTCCGAAGCGCCTTTATTAATCCGGTGCTTTCCCCTATTTCCATTGCGTCCTCCATTTTTGCAGGCACCGTCTGCAAAATCTTTTGATGTGTGCATCATTCATCATTATTGTTCTCCTCGGGAAGCGGCTTTCCGCCGTTCTCCAGGATCGTCAGCATTTCCCTCGGCGTCACCACATAGGGCTTC
The DNA here is from genome assembly GCA_001604265.1 of Spirochaetales bacterium Spiro_01. GTDB lineage: Bacteria > Spirochaetota > Spirochaetia > Sphaerochaetales > Sphaerochaetaceae > Bullifex. The sequence continues at coordinate 1,080 of LVBC01000299.1, read as the reverse complement.
AGCGGGAAATGTTTGATGTTGCCGGTTACCAGATAGGCGTCGCTGTCTTTTCTGGCCTCCATGGTGACTGCATAAAAAATTACATCCTTTGGATCCGGCAGGTTTTCCTCCACCTTCTCCGGGTCAAGGAACACGCCCCGCATCCGAATCCCGTCCGTCACGGTTTGGATGTCCTCTTCCTTAAAGGGGAATTTCTTCCGCCGCAGCACCTCTTCGTATTCGGCCATGATCTCATCGCTGAGAAGTGGAACAATGCTTCCGACAAGGGCCTGTTCCAACACCGCGCCGGGTACGGAATCCCATCGAAGAAGAGCGGAGACCAACACGATGGTATCTATCACTGCATATAGCTTCATACGTTATTTCCCGCTCCTTACGGCTGCGATTTCAGCGTTGATTTCCTCCAGTGTCATGTCTGCGACACCGGCTTTCTCTGCGTCGCTGCTCATGCGCTTCATGGCGGAAACAGCTGCCATCGCCTTATAATCCTCTTCCGGCAGGATCATGCTGAAGGGGATGCCGCGCACCTGCACGGAGCGAGTCAGGAACATGCGGATCGCCGTGGGCAGGTCGAGGCCAAGCTGGGAATATACATCGGAAGCTTCCTTCCGAAGGGTGTCGTCTATACGAAGCTGAAGTAATCCATTTGCCATGGTTGCACCTCCATTCAAACCTGCATTTGTTTGTAATGCAATCGTACTACATCCTCTATAGAAAATCAAGTGCATTACAAACTTATGCAGCGGGGAAACAGATGATTTCCGCCTCCCCGGCTGGAGGCAGCGGATACTCCGGCCCCGTGACAGCCATGGACTCCATGTTCCGCAGCACCATCCCGCGCAAATGCCGGTAGTCCTGCTCGATGCATTCATTGAACAACCTGGCGGACAGCTCCCGGTACAGCTTCTTCGAGTCCGGGGCGGTCGCGCAGGCGGCCCAGTTCAGCCACTGGCAGGTAAGGGCGAAGAGATTCCCTACTCCATTCTGGACTCCTTCGGTATCGAGAGAGAGAAGATACGATGAAACAAGAAGCGGACTCTACAGACCTCTGAGAGCGAAGTTCCTCAAGCTCTATGAGGC
>LVBC01000298.1 GCA_001604265.1 Spirochaetales bacterium Spiro_01 | reverse complement strand
AACAGCAGCTTGAACAGCAGTCTGGCTCTATCCTTTCTGCCCGCTCCCAGGTTGAAGCCTACAACGGGGATGCAGCCTGCTGCCATGCCAACTACTATGGACATCACTATCTGGAAGAACTTCATCACGATTCCGACAACTGCCATTGGAATCTGGGCAAGATGCTCACGAGCGAATACCGGATCCAGGGCTCCATACTTTCCTATCATGTTGTTTATTGCGGCCATGGCGGCGACCAGTGATATCTGGGAGAGAAAGGAGCAGAGGCCAAGTGGCAGATACTTCGAGATCACTGACAGCCTCAGGACAAAGGAATCCCGGTCAATAGCAATGCTCTTCAGATTGAAGAGGTAGTAGATGGCCAGGATGGCCGTCACTATCTGGCCGAGGATGGTCGCAAGGGCTGCTCCCATCATCCCCCATCTGAAGACGAAGATGAAGACCGGGTCGAGTATGATGTTCACAGCTGCACCGACAAGCGTCGACAGCATTGCAAAACGGGGACTTCCATCGGAGCGTATCACAGGGTTCATCGCCTGCCCGAAGACGTAGAATGGGATGCCGATCGTGATCCAGAAGAAGTACTCATGGCTTCTTGCATTCGTCTCGGCATTGATACCTCCTCCAAAGAGAGAGACAAGAGTGTCTGCAAGGGCAAGGTATATGGCCATTATGACAAGGCCTGCAATGACAGAGAGCATTATGGCCGAACCCATGCACCTTTTTGCCCTCTCCGGGTCCCCGCTTCCAAGCGATAGTGAAATGTACGCACACGCTCCATCCCCTATCATCACAGCTACTGCCAGGGCAACGACCGTAAGTGGAAAGACTACGGTATTTGCAGCATTGCCGTAGGATCCGAGGTAGCTGGCATTTGCAATGAAGAGCTGGTCGACGATGTTGTAGAGTGCTGCTACGAGAAGACTGATGATGCAGGGCAGCGAATACCTCTTCATCAGGGTCTGAACTCTCTCCTTCAGGAGAAGATCATTGATTTCTTCCATTCATCCTCCTCAATCTGAAAAAAAAGAAGTGTGCATCCCAAGTCGGATTTACG
>LVBC01000297.1 GCA_001604265.1 Spirochaetales bacterium Spiro_01 | reverse complement strand
AGCTCCTCCTCTCTACTGTCCATGAACTCGCGCTCATCTCTTGAATAGTTGACTCCATCGAGAGCGAGAGAGGAGACTCTGCGCGAGAATGAGAGTGCGGCCACGTCACCTGTATAATTTGAAAGAAATTCGGGAACATCCCGGTAAATGCCGACTCTCAGCGGAGAAGCCGAGAGCGGAATGAGTATTGCAGAAAGTATCAGCAGTGGGAGAAGCCTCCTCACTGCTGGTTTTCCTTTGCCCAGTTGAGGTAGGCTTCGATGAAGGCGTCGATGTCACCATCCATTACAGCGTTGATGTTTCCGACTTCGACCTTCGTCCTGTTGTCCTTGACAAGTGTGTATGGCTGGAAGACGTAGCTTCTGATCTGGCTGCCCCAGGCGATATCGCTCTTTGCGATGGCATCCTTCTGGTGCTCCTCCTCCTGCTTCTTCTTGTAGTACTCGTAGAGCTTGGAGCGCAGCATCTTGAAGGCTACATCCTTGTTCATGAGCTGGCTTCTCTCATTCTGGCACTGTACGACGATGCCAGTAGCATAGTGTGTGATTCTTACAGCAGAATCGGTCTTGTTGACGTGCTGTCCACCTGCACCACCTGCGCGGTAGGTATCGAGCCTGTAATCCTCCGGCCTGAGCTCGATCTCGATATCGTCGTCGATCTCAGGGGATGCATATACGGATGTGAAGGAGGTGTGCCTTCGCTTTGCAGCATCGAATGGGGAGATCCTGACAAGGCGGTGCACACCGGCCTCGCCCTTGAGGTAGCCGAAGGCGTATGCTCCGGTGACCTTTACAGTTGCACTCTTTATTCCGCCCTCATCCTCAAGCTCATCGATGACATCGGCCTTGAAGTTGTGCCTCTCGCACCACCTGAGGTACATTCTCAGGAGCATGCTTGCCCAGTCACAGGCCTCGGTTCCACCTGCACCTGCATGGATCGTGAGGAACATGTTGTTCTTGTCGAACTTTCCATCGAGAAGGGTCTTCAGCTTGAGCGGTCTGTACTTCTCATCCAGAGCGACGATCTGAGCCTCCAGCTCATGCTGCAGATCCATATCCTCCTCACCAGAGTACATCTGTATGAGCTCCTCGGTATCCTGGACCTCCTTGTAGAGCTCCTGCCAGGGGTAGTAGCTCTCCTTGAGTCTGTTGAGCTCGGCAAAGGTCTTCTCTGCGGCCTTGTTGTCATTCCAGAAGTCGGGCTCCTGGGTCTGGGTCTCGAGGTCCTTTATCCTCTTTTCCATATCGGAGGCTTCGAGCCTGCTCCAGGTGTTGCCGACAGCCTGCTTCACATCATCGAAGAGGGATTTGTTCTCGATAAACATCATTTCTCCTTGGTACTTGTTATCTTTGTCGTGACACTGTAGCCATTTGCATTCTCGGCCTCAATATCCATACTGAATTTCAGACTTGTCTCAGTGTAGAGGTAGAACTGCTCGCTTCCCAGCGTGGTGACCTCGCTCTGGAAACGGTTCACCTCCTCCACATCGAAGAAGTCCTGGCTGAGGAAGGAGAGTACCAGCTCCTTCTCCTCATCCTTGAATCGGACATACTTTACCTTGTTGATGCCACTTCCGACAAGAAGCTCCCTGTTCGCATCATAGGAGTAGGCGCTTGCCGAAGGAAGTGTGAAATATACCTTCTCCACTGCCTCTACGTGAACTGTATTCCTTCTTCTGTTGGTGATGTTCACGGAGACATACAGATTCTGATTCGTCAGCTTGTAGTGCTTTGAGAGCGTGAATGGAAGGTCCTCGTCATCCAGGACGAAGTTGAATTCGTTTCGGCTCTTTCCGATTCCCTCCAGAGTGAAGATGCGGTCGGTAAGGTCATATACCTTGCGACCGAATATGAGCATCGTGCCAAAGCTCCTCTTCTTTCTTATGAGCTCGGACGACCTGGACCATGGAGATACTGTATCGAAGAGATTTATTCCCCTATCCAGGAAGTTGAATTCATAGACGGATGCACCTCTTCTTGTAAGCACGGCAGAGTTCATCCTGCCGTAGCAGAACTCCTCATCCAGCCCATCGTCATCAAGGTCGTAGCTGTGAGGGATGATATCCTGAGTCCTGAGCTGCTCCTCCGCTTCGAGGATGCTTCTGTAGAAGGCCCTGTGCTCAGAGAGACGAAGACAGGAGGCGTAGGTATCGCAGAGAAAGAGAGATCCGGAGGGAAGACCTGAAAGGAGGGTCTGCACGCTCTTTTTCAGTATCTTGTCCTTCTTGCTGTTCTGGTTGAGCTCTGCAAGTGCAAGAGTCCTCAGAAGCATGTAGCGGTAGCTTTCATTGCGGATGAAGAGGTCATGGAAGCACTTTACTCCGCCTGCAAGGACATCGCGGCCATACCAGCCACTGTCGAGGTATCCATTCTCCTCGCTCTCGATTTCCTTTACAAGGGAGCACTCTCCACCGCGCTTCATCGTCTCCTCGAGCATCGAGATCACAAGTGTTCCAAGTCTCTCGTCATCGTCCCTGTGGTAGCTTGCACCCTGGCAGAGCTGGTCGATGTTCACAGTGCAGATGAGAGTCTCCTCCTCGGGAGTATTCCTGACCAGATTCACAAGACTCCTCTTCAGCTCATCGAAGCTGATCTGGTCCTGACCATACTGGCTTACGAGACGGGAGCACTCATCCCGGGATGGAATGACATCTATCTTCTTCGAGAGCTCGTTCATCCTGAATGGCTTCGAGGAGAGATTCTTCCTGTTGAC
>LVBC01000296.1 GCA_001604265.1 Spirochaetales bacterium Spiro_01 | reverse complement strand
CCATGGTAGCAGGACTACACTCTCCTTCGAGAGAAGAAATAATTCCTATCTCAATTAGAAATGTCTTCTTTCGTCCCTGGTCTTGCAGTCTATGCAGAGAACTGCAGACGGCATTGCCCTTAGACGGGACTCTGGAATCTTCTTGCCGCACTTCAGGCAGATTCCATATCTGTTCTCGCTGATTCTCTTGAGCGCATTCTCTACAGCAGTCAATCTCTGGGCATCAAGTCTGTTTGCCGCTTCCATCTTCTTGAAGGCACTTTCATCACTTGCAAGATCGACGCTGTCGCCACTTCCTGTTGCACACTCGGTCTTGAACCTCGTGGCATCACGGTGCAGCTTAAGCATGAGATCGGCCCGTTCGTCCATCAGTTTTTCCCTCATCTCCTCTACAAACTCTGCTGACATGGTATGCTCCTCCTGACGGTCCCATGATAGAAACCGTCAATGTGAATATAGCAATTTCCACATGTTAGTCAAGCTATTTTATCCATTATTTCGAACATAAAACGATTTTACGATATTCTGATTATTCTTCCGTATACTTACGGTAGCAGAAATCCAATTTACGGTAGCAGGATGCTGCACAGTAGCTGTACAACTTGACGGTTTGCAAAGGATGGAATATCTTGTGAATACTCAAGGGGATATGGACCAGAAGCATGCCCCGAGAGAATTCATCTTTCGGAGAAAACATATGAAGTACTACTTCTCGTCGGAGTCCGTGACAAAGGGACATCCCGACAAGGTCTGTGACCAGATTTCCGATGCACTTCTGGATTCACTGCTGGAAAAGGACCCTCTTTCACGTGCCGCTATAGAGACAACTGCCTGCCCCTCCTTTGTACATGTCATGGGAGAGGTGACGACCAAGGCCGATATCGACTGGGAGGCCGTCATAAGAAAGACCATAAGGGATATCGGATACACAGAACCGGAATACGGCTTCACCGACCAGACAAAGATCATCATAACGATGAGCAGGCAGTCACCGGATATCGCAATGGGCGTCGACAGCACGGACAGCCTCGGAGCTGGAGACCAGGGCATGATGTTCGGCTATGCAACGAACGAGACAGCTGAGCTGATGCCACTTACTCTCGTGCTTGCCAGAAGACTTACGGACAGCCTTACAAGTGCCAGGGAGAACGGCATCCTCTCATACCTTCGCCCAGATGGAAAGGCGCAGGTCACAGTCGAATACGAGGATGGAAAGGCAAAGCGCATAGACACTGTAGTCCTTTCTACCCAGCACGATCCGGATGTAGACCTTGAGGTCCTGAGAAGAGAGGTCAAGGAGAAGGTCATCCTTCCAGTCCTCGATCCTGCAATGCTGGATGATTGCACCANNGTGCTCGGTGGACCTGCAGCAGATACAGGCCTCACAGGCAGGAAGATAATCGTGGATACATACGGTGGAGCTGCACATCACGGTGGTGGCTGCTTCTCTGGAAAGGATGCGACCAAGGTGGACCGCTCCGCAGCCTACGCCTGCAGGAACATCGCAAAGACGATCGTGGCAGCAGGTGCTGCAGACAGGTGCGAGATCCAGATCGCATATGCGATCGGAGTCACTGACCCTGTCAGCATCTTCATCAACACCTTCGGCACCGGAAAGCTCTCCGATGATGTTCTCCTGGAGTATATCAGGAAGAACTTCGACCTGAGGCCAGGTGGAATAATAAGGAAGTACGATCTCAGAAAGCCCCAGTACAGAGTCTGTGCAGAGCGTGGACACATGGGTGGAGACCAGAGCTGGGAGAAGATAGACGAGAAGGCTCTTGGAGAGCTAAAGGCACTTCTGAAGTAGATTCAGGAAGACAGAAAAGAATCGGGGTGGAATCTTCCACCCCTTTTCTGTCAAATGGGAGTTACTGCCTTCTGCGCTTCTCCTCCTCCCTTATTGCCCGGGCAAGCCTTCCTACGCTTCTCAGCATGAAGAAGACGACGAATATGCAGGCAAGATAGACGATGAGCCTGAAAACAGCAGGCCCATCATATACAAGAGATAGAAGCACGAAACCGCTCGTCATCCCGACAAGGATCATGAAGACGGCGATGTAGAGTCCTCTTATGGAGAACCTCTCATTCGGCATTCACGAACTTCCTTATCTCGGCAAGGAAATCCGAGTACTCGGTCACGAGCGGAAGCTCAGGATGCTCTTCGAGTATCCTTGCTGGAGCACGGAAGAGACAGCCGGCATCGGCCTTCTGGATCATAGTAAGGTCATTGTAGCTGTCTCCGGCTGCGAATGTACGGAAGTTCATGCTTCTGAAGCCATCGATCGCCCTCCTCTTTCCATCCTCCTGTCTGAGCTTCATGCCGCAGAGCATGTTGTTCTCATCGACAACGAGTGAGTTGCAGAGGATAGTAGGCCATCCGAGCTGCTTCATCAGAGGAGAGGCGAACTCGCGGAAGGTATCGGAAAGGATGACGACCTGTGTCATCGACCTGACCTCATCCAGGAACTCCTTTGCTCCATCGAGCGGTCTTATGGTCGAGATCACATCCTGGATATCCTTCAGATTGAGTCCATGCTCTCTGAGTATCTTCATTCTACCGTTCATCAGCACATTGTAGTCCGGTACATCGCGGGTAGTGAGTCTGAGTTCGGGGATTCCGGTCTTCTCTGCAAATGCAATCCAGATTTCCGGTACAAGTACACCTTCAAGGTCAAGGCAGACAATTTCCATATGCATTACCTCTAAACAGATTTTTTCCTGATTATAGCAAAAGAAGGGAAAGTGCATAAAGACACCTTCCCTTCATG
>LVBC01000295.1 GCA_001604265.1 Spirochaetales bacterium Spiro_01 | reverse complement strand
GTATCCTCTACAAGGATGGAAAGAAGCTCTCGGAGAAGGAGCTCAACGCACTTAGAAAGCGCATCGGCATGATATTCCAGCACTTCAATCTTCTCGATAGAAGCACTGTATATGACAATATCGCATATCCTTTGAAGTATACGGGAATGAGCAGGGAGGAGATATCCAGCAGGGTCTTCGAGATGCTGGACCTCGTAGGTCTGCGCGACAAGGTGGATGTATACCCTTCGCAGCTTTCAGGTGGCCAGAAGCAGAGGGTCGCAATTGCCAGGGCGCTTGTCAACAATCCAAGAATACTGCTCTCCGATGAGGCCACAAGTGCGCTGGATCCGGATGCGACCGAATCCATCCTCAATCTGCTCAACGACCTGAACAGGAAGCTAGGACTTACGATAATAATAATCACACACGAGATGTCGGTCATCAAGACAGTCTGCGACAAGGTCGCTGTCATGGAGAATGGAGAGGTTGTCGAGGAGGGTGAAGTATATGGAATCTTCACTGACCCGAAGCAGGCGATTACCAGGAAGTTCGTCAACTCCACCTCCTCAATGGGAAAGGTCGAGGAGCTTATCAGGACCGGACACAAGGCAGTGAGGAGTGACGATGGTCCGATATACAAGCTGACCTTCTTCAAGGATGCATATGTCCCTCTCATCTCCGATATCAGCAGAAGGTTCAATGTGGACTGCAATATCGTGCTTGCGAATGTCGAGACCATCGGTGAATTCGGTCTCGGTGCGATGATCGTCAAGATCACAGGCGACAGGGCTGCCGAGGCAATAAAGTATCTTGAGGACAACAATGTAAGAGTGGAGGTGGTAGCATGAGCGAGATAGTAAAGGCATTGGCACCGAATCTCTATGCATACAGAGAGCGCTTCATCCTCAGCTGTACGCAGACTGCGATGCTCTTTCTGATTCCGGGTCTGATCGCATTCGTTATCGGCATGCTCTTCGGTGTGATACTCACTGTCACAAGAAAGGATGGAATCAAGCCGAACATCCTCCTCTTCAGGGTCATAGATGTTGTCGTCAACGTATTCCGTGCAATCCCATTCGTGATACTTCTTATCTTCCTGATTCCATTTACACGTCTCATCGTCGGGACCAGTATCGGCGTAAAGGGTGCAGTCATACCACTTATCTTCGGCTGTGTTCCATTCTACACAAGACAGGTCGAGACGGTTCTCGTCAACATAGACAGGGGCAAGATCGAGGCAGCACGTGCAATGGGAACAAGCGTCAGTGGAATCATCTTCAGGGTATATCTCCACGAGGCTGTTCCAGAGCTCATCAGGGTAACGACCATCACCGCAATTTCGCTTATCGGCCTTACTACGATGGCCGGTGCAGTAGGTGCTGGCGGTATCGGTTCCTTCGCAATCAACTACGGCCAGGGACAGCACCATCAGGATATCGTCAATGTGTGCGTCATCGTCCTTCTCATAAGCGTATGTGTGCTTCAGGGTGTCGGTTCCTTCCTTGCAAGGAAGACAACGAACAGGGCCTTGATAACCCACTACCATGGCAGCGAGAAGTAAGCTGAAGCGTTCCGATTCGGGGGTGTCTGGATAGTCTGACACCTCATTTCTTTTCCTTCCTGAAATACTCTAAGATGTCGAAGTGCCATGTCCTGTCTCCTTTTACAGGTTCATGGTGCTTCTTCTTTTACGACATATGATGTCGTTGTGCTTTAGAATTCACCTTTTTTCAAATATGGCATTTTTAGATGCTCACATTGGCAAAAAAACAAAAATTTGCCGATGTGCGTTGATGTGCATTTAGAGGAGTGTTATACTGAATATCGGCAAAAATGAATTAAAATTGCCAATGTTCGTGATTGCTGTAAAGGAGATGATATCATGCAGTGGTATGAAGAAGTGCTTGATCGCCTAGATGATAAAAAAATCTATTGCCATAAAGAGCTCATGGATGAACTAAGAATGCTGAAAACAGACTTGTCTGAAAGCACATATCACTGGGCAATCAGTGGTTTGGTCCGCAATGGCGCATTGACCAGATTAGGCTATGATTCGTATTCGCTATCTTCGGGCATACCCAAGGATGAATATGTGCCGGTATATTCTGACACTGCCGAAAGATTGATATGTCTTATTTCTGAAAAGAATCCTTATGTGCAGTTCACGGTCTTTGAAACAGT
>LVBC01000294.1 GCA_001604265.1 Spirochaetales bacterium Spiro_01 | reverse complement strand
CGCGCCGCCAGCGTTCGTTCTGAGCCAGGATCAAACTCTCCATCATCAAAATCCCGGGAGCAAGCTCCCGGTCATTTTCTCTATTTCAGTTTCTCCTGCAACCCGCAAACGAACCGGCTTCATTTCTTCTACCGTTCGTATCGTTGAATTGACAGAAGCTCTCGCTTCTTTCTATCTTCTCTTCCCTTCGCTAATATATCTGTCAAAAAACTTTATTTTTTCGCACTCAATGTTTCCATTAATGTGCTCCATTAAACTAGCAAATTCTCCCACTCTTTGTCAATAATCAAGTCCGCTTTTTTGCAAAATTTTTCTATCTCCTTTCAGGCAATAGAGATATTGTCTCTGCAAAACCTTTTCCTCCATAACCCTCGGCGATGAATGCGGGTAGATATCTGAATGCTTCCCTGTTGTCGGCGACCGACTTCATTCCGACAGAGAGAGGAATCAGATCGAACATCTCCTCGTCATTCTGGGCATCCCCCAGATAGATGGATGAATTTTTCAGCGTCTCCTCATCGATGCCGCAGAGCTCCATGAAGCCTATCAGCCCCTTTCTCTTCGAATAGTCGCCGAACCATATGTTCAGATGTATGGAGGACTGGGCATAGTGGGCCCCCATTGCCTGGGCTGCCTTCCTGATATCATCAAGCCTGTCGGCTGGAGTCCTGGAGAGGTCGACAGCTATGTCGTACAGCCTTGCGTACTGGTCGGAGGAGAGATACTCATGGCCTATCATCTTCAGAAGGTCCTCTCTCTTCTTGCTATCCTCTTCTGTTATGCAGGGATTCTGCTGGTACTGGATATTCCCCTTTTCATCCCTGTACATCAGAACTGCGCCGGACTCCGCAATGACCATATAGACCGGCCACTGCCTGAGATACACCTCGCACCAGCCTGCAGAGCCTCCAGAGAGGAGTACTGTCCTGTAGCCCTTCCTTTCAGCGCTTTCAAGTGCCTCCAGTGCGCAGGGCCTGAGACGTCCCTGCGATGTGATCGTATCGTCCACATCGCTTATGATCAGCTGGATACTCTCCAGCTCTATACAAGAAAGGCCCTCCAGAGGAGAGCCCTTGAGAACTTCACAGGCCTTCATCATCTCGTCATTCCCGAAAGTGCCTTGCTGTCGATTATGGCCTTGAGGTAGGTCGTGAAGCTGAGGAACGAGAAGAGTGCTGCAAGTGAGAAGAAGACGAAGAGCACACTCCTGTAGCTGTTCTCCCAGGAGCCCGGAGCAAAACCGTCAGCTACTATATATATAATTGAAAGTATGCTTGTAAGTGCGTAGAAGCAGGTCTTCAGCTTGCCATAGATATTTGCAGCTACGGCCTTTCCCCTGCTCATCATGAGCATTCTAAGAAATGAGATGCTGAACTCTCTCCACAGGATGATCATCAGAGCGAAGGCCGGCATTATTCCAAGGCCATAGAAGCAGACGAAGTATGTAAGGTGGGAGAGGCAGTCTGCAAATGGGTCCATTACCTTTCCCAGGTCGGTAACGAGATTGTACTTCCTTGCGATCTTCCCATCGAGCAGATCCGAAAGCTCGGCTGCGGCATAGCAGATGAACATAAGCACTGCGGAGAGTGTCTTGAAGCTTGGGCCGAACCAGCCAGGAAGTGAAAATGATATGAAGAATACCGGAATGAGACTGAGTCTCAGCACGGTCAATTTGTTTGGTATAGTCATTGCTTTCCTCTGTTTGGAATCTTTTCTAAGACTAGTTCCAGAATCACTTATCGTCAAGTGACAGCATTCCAAGTCGCTCTTCGACCTCTGAGATCAGGTCGTCTGCAACGCTTGCACCTGCTGTTATTCCGACACTGGGGAACGAGGCCATCTCTCCTGTGACCCTGTCGGGACCCGAGACGAAGAAGGCCCTTCCCGGCAGCAGGGATGACGCTAGATTGTAGAGTGCTGTGGAGTTTGCACTGTTCTCGTCCCCGACGACTACAATCGCTTCCACGCTTCTGGCAAGCTCCTCTACAGCAGCTCTACGCTGTCTGCTTGCAGGACAGATGCCACTGCCCTGGATGGTGAAGGTGCACCCCTTCGCCTTCAGTAGCCACAGGAATCTCTCGAGCTTTTCCGAGGAGAAGGTCGTCTGGACCAATACCGTATACTCCCCAGGAGTGACATCGTCCAGGTCCTCCTCTCTCTCTATGCAGATGCAGCCACATCGGGCATGGCCGGCAATTCCGATAGCCTCGTCGTGGCCATGCTTGCAGAAGAGGATTACAGGAAGAGTCGAGGCCTGGCAGGCCAGCTGGTTCTTCTTCACAAGAGGACAGGTGCCATCGATGATCTCGAAGCCCCTTCTTCTCAGACTCTCCTCCACATCTGGAGTGACTCCATGGGCCCTGATAAGGACCCTTCCCACAGGAACATCATCCTCAGGTGCTATCACCTTGAGCCCCTTCTTGGAGTACTCCTTCACAAGGGCCTCATTGTGGACAATCTCACCGAGAGAGTAGATAGGGCCAGAATGCGATGATACAAGTTCGTTTGCGAGTCTTACGGCGTTCTTCACACCGAAGCAGAACCCCATTGTCCTGGCCCTTCTGATGATCATACGTATGCGTCTCCGATATGGTAGCTCTCATCCTCCTTCTTCTTCTTCACCTTGTCGATCGCATCGAAGGCGTGCAGGTAGTGAAGAAGTGCCGGAGCGATGAAGTTGGAGCTGTAGGCACCGACTATCACACCCCAGATCAGGTTGATCGCAAAGAGGCGGATCGACCCGGAGGAGAAGATTGCAAGCGGAATGACAGCAAAGAGTGTCGTCACACTTGTGATTATCGTTCTCGTGAAGCTGTCACGTACCGACTTTGCTATGATCTCGTCGACAGAGAGGCTCTTGTCGCGATTGAGGATATTCTCCCTGACACGGTCGAAGATTACGATCGTGGCATTGAGCGAGTAGCCAATGATGGTCAGCACAGCTGCGACAGTTGTACTCGAGACCTCGAGTCGGAAGATCACGATGAAGGAAAGCATCATCAGGATGTCGTGCGTCAAAGCAACGACAGATGAGATTGCATAGGCAAGACGGAATCTGAAGGAGATGTAGATCAGGATGAGGACCATTACTACCAGGATCGCCTTTATCGAGCTTGTGAAGAGGGACGAGGAGAATTTTGGACCGACGAAGTCGCTCTGGAGAACGACGATCTCCTCCCTGTCAAAGCTCTTCTCGAGCTGCGACGAGACAGCCTGCTCTGTGCTCTTCTGGCTTCCATCCTCACTTGCGCGAAGTCGGATCTGGAAGATCGAATCTGCCGGCTCTCCAACAATCTGGACATTGACGCTGTTCAGGGAAGAGAGAGCCGATCGCACCGCACTGATGGAGACTGCAGCACTTCCGGATGAGAAGTTCAGACGCTGCTTTGTGCCTGAAAGCCTCAGTGGGAAGCCCGAGCCGAAGACGAGTGCCGATGTCTTCAGACTTCCATCCTTGACTTCTGTCTTTATTCCACTCTCGCCCAGTGCCTTTGCAAGCTCCGAGACAGTCGGATACTGAGAAGCATCGAAGACCCTTGTCTGGACACCGGAAGCATTCCTCGAAGTGAGGACAAGGGAACCGCCCTGAGTGCCGAGAACGGCATCGTCGGAGCCCTCATAGGATACATAGAGACCGACTGGTGCGATCTGTATCCTTTCCGAAAGACCTGCAGCGAAGTCGATTCCGGCATTGAAGCCGATTGCGAAGAACATGACAAGTCCTATGAGGACGATTGCAATCGATGGAATCGGAGCAATCAGCTTGTATTTCAATACATCGAAGCTTTTCTTCATTTTGCCCTCCTTGAAAAGAGAGGTCTGATACTGATCCTCCTGCTCTCCTCTGTGATGAAGAGATCGAAGACCAGATGGCTGACATAGAGGGATGTGAAGAGGCTTGTTGCGATACCGACAGCCAGTGTGACAGCGAAGCCCTTTACACTTGAGGAACCAAGGGATGAGAGGACTACTGCTGCGATTATCGTTGTTATATTGGAGTCCATTATGGTCCAGAAGGCCCTTCCGAAGCCGATCTCGACCGCCTTTACAGGACTCCTTCCATCGATCAGCTCCTCCTTGATTCTCTCGTAGATGATAACGTTGGCATCGACTGCCATTCCA
>LVBC01000293.1 GCA_001604265.1 Spirochaetales bacterium Spiro_01 | reverse complement strand
ACCGCTTGAGTTCTCGTCGTATCTTATTCTGGTAATAAGACTTCCATTTTCATCGGTTACGCTCTTCACAAGAGAGAGGAGTTCCTTGAACTCTTCTGTGGCCCCATAGCGTGAAAGATAGAGGAAGAACGAGGGAGAAATCTCCGTTATGCAGTAGAAGGTCGAGAGGTTCTCGACATCCTCGTCTGCAACGGCCTTGGGCTTTCCATTCTGCAGCAGATAGTAGCTCGTGCCATCGAAGAGCAGGCTGTCCGCATCGCTTCTCTCGAGCTCGACAGAGAGTATCGCAGGAAATGAGAAGGAGACCTTTGCGCTCTTTACGCTGGCAATATCCTCGAGACTCTTCTCGAGCCTGCCCTTATCAATGTTGAAGCGGTTTTCGCCATAGAGTGGAGAGAGAATCTCGACTGCTTCCCTTGGCACCTTGTCGAAGCCGATGACCCTTATGTCGCTGATCTCGAAGTATGGGACATTCGGAAGTGCCACGAGAAACGAGAGCACTACAACTGATATCGCGATGACTGCAAGAACAAAACCACGTGCCTTCATCCTCTTCCCCCTACACTCTCCTTGATTATCCTGTACAGGACACCGCTCTCGACCAGAATGACAAAGAGGTTCGTTCCTCCCTGGCTGAAGAATGGAAGCGGAATTCCAGTAGGAGGCATCATGCCTGTGACGACTGCGACATTCACGATGACCTGAGCTACTATCATCGTCGTGATTCCGGTCGCGATCAGAGAGAGGAACTGGTTTCTCGCCCACATCCTCGAGGCGCTCCTGTAGCCGATTATCGCAAAGAGGATGAAGAAGATGAAGATCGTTGCAACTCCGATGAAGCCGACCTCCTCCGCTATGTTCGCAAAGATGAAGTCGTTCTGGACCTCTGGAAGCAGACCGTACTTGTATGTTCCGTTGCCAAGTCCCTTTCCGGAGAGGGCACCCTCCCTTATTGCACTGAGAGACATGTTTATCTGCCAATTGAGCCCCTGGGGATCGAGCTCTGGCATTATGAAGGATGCGATCCTTCTTATCCTGTAGCCCTCTCCGAGAAGAAGATAGACAGCAGGGACTACCATGAATGCACCGAATACTATTATCCACCTTATTGCGAACCTGCCTACGATGAGGAGGGAGGCTGAAAGGATCAAAAAGAGAATCGTTGTAGTATAGGCCCTCTGGAAGAGTATGAGTCCCGAGAAGACAACTATCACTGCAATCGGGATGACATAGTACCAGCCGAGGTACTTCCTGCACCTGGGCTCCGTAAGCCAGTACGAAAGGAAGAGCATCACGCTTATCTTCACTATCTCACTTGGCTGGAAGGAGGGAAGAAGCGGAAGGTCCAGCCATCTTCTTGCTCCGAACACTGTCACCCCGAAGGGTGTGAAGGATGTGAGCAGCATCGTGACAAGCGAGAAGACCAGCATCGGGATGATCGCATATCTGTAGTACTTCGTCGGAAGGAAGTTCATCGCAATTGCACAGACAAGCCCTGCAAGTGCGAAGAATATCTGCTTTGCAAAGAAGTAGTAGTGAGGAAGTCCATGGTCCACGGCCTCTGGAAAGGATGCAGAGTACATGCAGACAAGACCGATCGAAGTCAGGAGAATCACAAGGAGAATGAATGTAAAAGGGCTCAGGACACCTTCATGCCTGTCTCCGGGTCCAGATACTATATCGAACTGACTGAGATCGATCCTTCCTGCCATGCTGTCCTCCTAGAGGAAATATGCAGCAAGGAGTGAAAAGAATGCAGAAACACAGAGGAATCTGTCGGCGATCTTCTCCTCCTCCATTCCATTTTTCTGGAATGCATGGTGCAGCGGTGCGATAAGAAAGACCTTTCTTCTGAACACTCTGATACTGAATATCTGGACAAAGGATGAGAGCATCTCGACAAGAGGAAGAGCAAGTGCGACAAGGCAGATGAGCGGATGCTCTGAAAGCAGGAAGACAGATGCGACAGCACCACCTACAAGGTGAGATCCACCATCTCCCATGAAGATAGTTGCACTTTTCGAGTTGAAGAAGAGAAAGCCTACAAGTACAGCCAGCATTACAGCAGGTGCAGGACCAGCACCAGGCAGTGCGATCGCGACCATGACAAGAGCTGGTGCACAGCTCTTGATGCAGAGGGAATCGAGACCATCCACTATATTCACACTGTTCACGATTGCACAGATGTAGATTATTGCAGATGGGTAGTAGATGCAGGACGGCAGCTTTTCATAGAGCCCTGCATTCTCCCTGACAAGAAACGAAATAGCTGCAGCTGCAATGCACTGCAGCAGCAGCTTGTGAAGACTTTTGAGTCCATCGGATGATTGCAGATGTATCTTCATGAAATCGTCCGCATAGCCGATAAGTGCAAAGAGAACTGCAGAGATCATTGAAATCTGTGCGGTCCTCTCACAGCTGAAGTAGACCATTCCCAGCATGAAGGCAGGAAGCATCGCCAGACCCCCAAGCTGTGGAGTTCCCGCCTTTGCTCTGTGCTCCTCGAGCTCCTCCTTCATAGGAACAGCTGCCCTTCTGGCAGCTCTTGTTACAAGAGGTACCAGCAGAAGGACCAGGAGGAATGCAGATGAGAGGGAGAGTACGACTTCCTTTTTCATACTACGCTCCTGAGAGCGGAGTATATTCTTTCCATTGCCATTGCGCGGCTACCCTTCAGAAGCAGCAGGTCACCCTTTTCAGTCTCCTTGCCGACCTCATAGGAAAGGTCCTCGAAGTTCCTTGTATAGAGACATTTTCTACCTGCTCTCTTCAGAACGTCGTAGCTTGCTTCGATCTCCTCGCCATAGAGGAAGATGTTCTTGCAGTCCGCCTTGAGAAGCTCCTCGCCGACCATTCTATGTGCCTTCTCGGATTCGCTGCCAAGCTCTCTCATATCACCAAGAACGATGTGCTTGCTGCCCGTCCAGCTCAGTGACGAGACTGTCCTGATCGCATCCTCTACACTGTCGAAGGTCGCATTGTAGCAGTCTTCGAGGACTGTTACTGCCCCCTCCTTGACTACTCTGCTTCTTCCGAAGGATGGCTTCATGGAGGATAGACCATCAGCTATCTGTGCATCTGTTGCGCCGTAGCTTCTTGCAAGTGCGATTGCCAGGGTCGCATCCTTGATATTGTGGGTCCCGACGAGAGGAAGGACGAAGTACTCCTTTCCCAGTGTCAGACCAAGCCCATCGAGGCCAAGGAACTCGACATCGCTGAATGGAAGCGAGCACTCTGTCAGGTCACTGCAGACCGTCCTGAAGTATGGGTTGAAATCTCCATCCTTCAGAACGAAGCCCTTTGTTCCAGGAAGGAAGATTCCTCCCTTCTCGATTGCGATATTCTCTCTTGTTCCGAAGTTCGAAAGGTGCGAAATGCCGATGTTTGTAAGGCAGGCGCTGTCAGGAGGGAGGA
>LVBC01000292.1 GCA_001604265.1 Spirochaetales bacterium Spiro_01 | reverse complement strand
ACATAACAGTCGACAAGAAGGTAAGGGAGGGATCGCTGATGGAGATAACGACAGATTTCTCAATCACAAGAGATTACTGCGCAGTCTGGAAGAAGGAGCATGTCTTTACAGAAGAAGAGCAGTACCTGATGGATCTCTGCCTGAAGGCAGGAGCCGAGGTGTCAGTCTAAAGGCCCTACCACTCGGCAGATACCGTGAAATAGACATCGCAGGAGTACCTGCCCGAGACAAGCTCATCGAGATCGACATTGCTGTTCTTCTTCAGACCGACCTTGATATCGGCGTTGTACTCGAAGGTGACAGTCTCGTCCACATTTGCGACATTCTCTACATCGCTTGAGGTATTGTCCTGTTTGTTCTTGCTGATGATGATATCGTTTCCCAGATCCTCATCGCTGTCCCAGGAGAGCAGACTCGTATTCGAGCCCGTCGTTACAGAGGTTCCTTCCAGATACACCCTGATCGGAAGAGAGTTCGTCGAGTCGTATAGCGGAGCTGTACCCGTATACCTTTTCCTCATGACGAAATCATCATCACCGGCCTTGGGCTCTACCTTTATCCTGTACGAATAGGAGTCTGCCTGGGAGGACGTCATGGAGGAGGTCAGGAAGCTGAGGCTTCCCACTTCCACAGGCTCTGCATATGTAAGACCCCTCATGTTGATGACTGTTCCATTGTTATCCAGGTTGAAGAAGCAGGAGGCAGGATTATCCTCTGCACTTGTTCCATAGTAGCCCAGAAGAGGAACATACATCGTCTTGGTGTATCCATTCTCGGTCTTGACAGTGAATGTGAAGATGCACTGATAGTCATTGGCATTTCCGATATGCTCATAGTCCTTGAACTCTGCATACCTGGAGGTCGGAGAACCAAGTGCAATGAAGAAGTCGATGTAATAGTACTTGTAGTTTCCGGACACTGCAGGGAAGAGATCTGTCAGGATTTCAGGCTGTCCGACAGAATGGATATAGAAGTCGGCGCTCTTTCTTCCATCGGAAATTGGAATGGAGTAGGATTCAACGCTGCCATTCGTCTTCACCGCCCTTACACGAGCATACAGTGTAATGGTCCTGTAGTATGACGGATTGGAGGCGGACTTCATGATGTACTCTTTGATCGGGTCCACATAGTTGCACATTATGGAAAGCTCGGTGACTGCACTTGTAGAGAGCGAGCCTATTGTCGCAATGTAGTAGTTCTCATCATAGCTGTTCTTGTTAGTGGTCTGGGAGAGATCCAGATTCAGCGCCTTGTCGGAGGTCTGGCTCCATATCATCTCTTCCGAGAAGATGGGAAGGACGGCCAGCAGGGCAATGAGGATTGTCAGTATGATTCTCCTATGCATTTGTCACCACCTCCACTGTCAAAGTGCTGGAATACTCGCCGGAAGCATAATCCCCCAGAGACTCTGCCTCATCCTTCATGAACACATAGATGCCCTTTCCTTCGATATCCAGTATCTCGGTCCCGGTCAGATCGAATGAAAGCGATTTGACCGAGCTGTCCGAATAGACAGGGAAGTACTTGTAGCTATATTCATTGTTCGAATACGAGTATGGATACTCGAACTGGATGTAGTAGTTGATATCGTTGTCGCTGGAGAGCGGAGTGAGCGTGAAATTGACAGTCGGGAACGAACCATCTGCCTTCAGCGTCCAGGTTCCGATCTGAAGCCCATGAGTGCTCTCGCGCTGAGAAGCGGCAATCGGCTGGACATCATCGCCCTTCATGTTGAAGGGAAGGACTGCCTCGTCGATCGCAATCTGGAAGTCCGTGACACTTGATATTTCACCCTCTACAGTGAACGTCCTTGTCGAATAGGTCTTGGAACCTGCAGACAGCAGAGTGGCCAGGGAAACAAGAATGATAAGGATCATTTTAATTCTCATCGCCCTACTCCTCCATTGAAAGTGCTACCGTTATGGTAGATCTGTATGTTCCAGTTCCAGCGGCATCATAGCCAGCCTCCGGAATGCAGATAAGAATGTCTCCGGAGCGCAGCCACTCATACTTGTAGCTGAAGTCCTTGAGAACAGTGTTTGCGTTGTAGTAATTGCCGATATCCCTATTCGTGAGCTTGTAGGTGCCATCGATCCTGTACTTGTACGTTACACTCTGTTCAGCTGTATCATTGCTGCCGAAAGAGCCCTCGACATCTATCGAATCCACGACGGTGCCACTGGAAGCAGTCGGTGTTATCGTATCCGACAGCTTGATGGTCTTCGTGTATTTCTTTCTGTTGTTGTAGGTGCCACTCTCTGTTCCGACTTCCGTCTCACCATCGCCCTCGAGCGTTACCGAATTCACGCGCGTGAAATCGGAATCGAACTTGTACGAGAATGGAAGGACCTCGGAACTTTCCACATTCCTGAGAGGTGATATCGTATACTTGACCACGATCGTCGAAGCTGTTTCGGTGCCCCACCAATTCGAATAGGAGTAGGCATTGCCCCAGAGCTTCCAGGAGAAGAGCTTTACCGGAGTACTGCCGACATAATCGCCTTCAACAGGCACATACTCTCCGGCAGCGACATCGGAATTGTCCAGACGGAGCACATCGAAGTATGCATATCTCGGGTAGCCCTCGTTGAAAAGGTATCCTGTTATCACATGGGTCGATTCGAGCGTGAAGGCAGGAAGCATGAAGACCAGAATCAGTATAATGGAAACCATCCTCTTCATATCGTCACTCCACCGTCAATGACACGGTAACACTACCGACATATGTTCCCGAGGCCGGAGCCTGCGTTTCGTCAGTTACTGCCGTGAAGGTCCCCACAGAGATCTTGGCACTTGAATTGTCCTGCTTACTATAGGTAGTCGTATATGGCGTATCGGCAGATGCAGATATCTCATCATCGCCGAAGTACAGGTGGTAATCGACAGAGGTACCTGTCCTTTCACCATTGACAGTCAGATAGAGCAGAGTCCTGGTTATCGTGAAGATGTAGTTCCCCTGGGACTTCGTAGAGAGGACAATCTGTCCAACGGCCTTCTCCTCATCTGACAGCGATGCCTCACCGGCCTCGGTATCGATATCCTCCATCGAGGCGATCCAGAAGCTCGTATTGTCCTTGACCTCGACCTCGAATCCAAAGGAGCCTGAAACCTCATCGAACGAGTAGACTGTGGAGTAGTTGCTGGTCTTCTCGTAGATCATGCCCTTTGTGATGCTGGCAAAGAGAGCTGCAGCGACCAGAATCACCAGCACAGATAATACAGTCCTTCTTGCCATCGCCTTTTCTCCTGCCA
>LVBC01000291.1 GCA_001604265.1 Spirochaetales bacterium Spiro_01 | reverse complement strand
GTCCAAGGGCACTCGACGTTGCAAGAGAGAATGCGGAAAGGCACATTCCAGGAGGCTATGAGATTGTCCAGGGAGACCTCTTCTCCTCTCTCAAGGGAAGACGCTTTGCTGCAATTCTTTCGAATCCACCCTACCTCACCGAGGAGTGGTACTCGCTTGTGAGCGAGGAAGTACGCAAAGAGCCGAGGAGCGCCTTCCTGGGATTTGACAGCGATGGGCTTGGTCTGATAAGAAGAATAGTGCTCGAAGCGGGCGAATATCTTGAAAATAATGCACTTCTTGCTATTGAATGTGATTATCGCCAGACAGAAGAATGTGCTAGATTACTAGAAAGCAGTGGTTTTGTCGATGTTGGGATTCTCAGGGACCTCTCCGGTCTTGAGAGATGTGTAAGGGGGATATATCCAGATGCTACATGAGGAGCTGGTCGAGAGATTCTTGCAGAAGGCCTTCCTGTACTCCCAGGAGGACCAGGCCAAGATTCGCGCAGCTGCCGAATTTGCAGATGAGCTGCATGGCGAGCAGAAGAGAAAGAGCGGCGAGCCATACATAATCCACCCACTTGCTGTCGGCGAGCTTCTGATCCAGCTTGGAATGGACAGGGATACCATCTGCGCCGGGCTTCTCCATGACACTGTCGAAGATACCCAGTGCACCCTCGACGACCTCGAAAGGCTCTTCGGCCATGAGGTTGCAGTGATGGTCGATGGAGTCACGAAGATAAGCAAGCTGAAGAGCGAATCGAAGAGCCTCCAGGAGGCAGAGACGATAAGGAAGATGTTCTTTGCCATGGGCAAGGACATGAGAGTGATAATCATAAAGCTCTCCGACAAGGTCCACAACATGAGGACTCTGCAGTACATGAATCCGGTACGGCAGAAGGAGATCGCACAGGACTGTCTGGACATCTTCGCTCCACTTGCAGGAAACCTCGGTATCTCATGGCTCAAGACAGAGCTGGAGGACCTTTCGCTCAAGGCCCTGAAGCCGGACACCTACAACTACATCAACGACTTCCTGCTACAGCGACGCGGTGAGTACAACGCCTTCATAAAGACTGTCCAGAAGGCAATTCTCGAGGCCTGCAGCAAGGTCGGCATAACCGATATCCAGATCAAGGGAAGAGTCAAGCACGTCTACTCCATCTATCTGAAGATAAAGAAGAGGAAGAAGGAGATCGATGAGATCTTCGATGTCCTCGGAATCAGAGTCATCTGCAACACGGTCACCGAGTGCTACACAATCCTCGGTATAATCCACCAGACCTGGCATCCGATCGAAGGCCGCTTCAAGGACTACATCGCCATGCCGAAGGCCAACAACTACCAGTCGCTGCATACGACGGTCCTCGGTCCGAATTCGAAGCATCTCGAGATCCAGATCAGGACAAAGGACATGGACAAGACTGCCGAGGAGGGAATTGCCGCACACTGGGCATACAAGGCCTCTAGTGGCTCCGAGACCGGTGCCTGGAAGAACTACGATGCAGTCAACTACAACAAGATAATCGCAAAGATAAAGAACTGGTCCCACGAGATCGAGCAGAACGAAGACTACATGGACGAGATAAAGAACGAGCTTCTGAAGGACTCCATCGTCGTCTTCACCCCGCAGGGAAGAGTCATCGAGCTTCCTGTCGGCGCAACTGCCCTCGACTTCGCATTCAAGATACACTCCGAAGTCGGTATCCACTGTACCGGCGCAAAGGCCGATGGAAACATCATCCCGATTTCGAAGCCTCTTGAGAACACGCAGACTATCGAGATACTGACAAGCCCGAATGCCCACCCGAATGAGGCCTGGGTCAACGCTGTCATGACATCGAGTGCCAGGAAGAAGATACTCGCTTGGCTTAACAAGAACCAGAGTGCCAATGTTCCGCAGATATCGGAAAAGAAGAAGGATGAGAGGCCACAGGTCGAAACACCCAAGCCCATAATCCCGATAATGCAGGGAATCAAGTTCATTCCGACAGGAAGGAACTCCTCCTCTGTCATCATA
>LVBC01000290.1 GCA_001604265.1 Spirochaetales bacterium Spiro_01 | reverse complement strand
CTGTCGAAATTGCTGTCCATCCTGTCTTAAATATAAGTACATAAGCGCAAAAAGGCCAAGGAATATGGATAAACTGGGCAAATAGGATTAAATTGTCCCTATGAGAAAGCTGCTGACTCTTCTGCTTCTTGCTGCTATTCTGCTTCCACTCGCAGCAAGAGAGAAGAAACTGATATTCGATTCTGTCCACAACAAGGGCACTGAGATAACAGTACCCGTAGATTGGTCCCTGAAGCTATTCGAGAATTCACCAAAGATGTACGATGACGAGCTTGCAAAGAGCGGTGCAGTTCTTTCAAGAAGCATCTATGTTTCAGACAGGAGACTTGAGAAGAATCTTGAAAAGCTCGGCTTCAGGAAGCTCAGGATATATGACAGCAACGATGAAGTATCGATGCCTGTCTGCGCCTTTGCCTATCAGAGAAAAAAGGGTGTGAACTACTTCATGATAGTCGTACGGGGAACCTACTCTGTGAAGGATATCATCACGGACCTGAAGTCGGTCGTCGACTCCTTCTACCACTCTGCAGAGTATGTGCTCGAGGAGTTCAGAAGCTATGTGGAAGAGATGGAGCCGAAGGACTTCGAGAAGGGGAACAATGTATTCTTCATAACAGGACACAGTCTTGGCGCTGCAGCCTGCAACCACCTCTCTGTGATGCTTGAGGAGTTCACATCCGAAGACAGGATATTCACATACACCTTCGAATGCCCCTCCACAAATATCCCTGAAGAGGAGCGAGGTCGGTCGCTGGCATTGAATCTGATAAATGCAGAGGACTATGTGCCGACACTTCCTCCTCCAGAGGGACGATATGGGACAGACATAGTCTACCATCCAGAGGATCTGGATCCGGAGCTCTACCTCTCGATTTCAGGCGAGATTCTTGATAGGCTCACGAACTTCTCGATAAGGTCCATCGGCTACAACCACTTTCTGGACCAGTCTCTGACATACGTACTGCAGAGAAGCAGAGAGGCCCGGTAATTACCGAGCCTCACTTCACTTCAGAACTCGTCATCCAAACAATTCGGTCCCGTATCTGAAATGATATGCAGTTCACCAGAATTCATATCCATGGCCATCCCACTTGACACCTTCGTCATCAGATCACCATCCGAATCCATCAGCATGTTTCCACCCAGTGAAATACCGATATCGCCATCAGTCAAATCAAAGAATGTTCTACCCATAGACCCCTCCTTAAGATATCATATCACACAAATCGGCAAACGTGGTCTATGGCGATATCGGAAAAGCCATATGCCTCTGCCTTTGTGAGCTTTCCATTTGCAACAGCATGGATAGTGTCGAGGAGCTCAGAGCCCATCTCCTGGATTGTCTTCTCTCCCCTGATGATAGGGGAAAGGTCGCTGTCCATATTGTCCTCCATATTCCTGTAGGTGACCTCATTTGCAGTGACCTTCAGCACAGGAACGATCGCATTGCCTGTAGGAGTTCCCCTTCCTGTTGTGAAGACTATGACCTGACAGCCTCCAGCGACCATCGAGGTGACAGATGAGATATCGTAGCCTGCAGTATCCATTACGAGCGCACCGCGCCTGGTCGGTCTCTCGGCCTGTTCAAGCACCTCGACGATAGGGCGCGTTCCGCCCTTGTGGATACAGCCAAGGCTCTTCTCATCGAGTGTCGAGAGTCCACCCACCTTGTTGCCTGGAGTCGGCTGACCTGCCCTGCAGTCCTGACCGGCCTTTGAGATATGCTCCTCGTAGGCCCTGCAGACCTCTATTATCTGATTGTGTATTTCAGCTGTCGCACCGCGCTTTGCGACAACATGCTCGCCACCGATCCACTCGATCGATTCGCTCATCATGCTGCTTCCACCGAGGTCGACAAGCATGTCGCTCAAGGCGCCCACTGCTGGGTTCGAGGCGATTCCAGAGGTCGCATCCGAGCCACCGCATTCGATTCCCATGAAAAGCTCGGAGATATCGAAGAGCTCCTTTCTCTGCATCGCTGCTTCAGAAGCAAGATCGCGGGCCGCACGTACTGCCTTCTCGATCGTTTTCAGTGTTCCTCCCTCCTCCTGGATGCCGAAGGAAACAACCGGTTTGGAGGTCAGCTTCTTTATCTTCTCCCTGAGCTTGTCGTGCCCTACAGTCTCACAGCCCAGTCCTATTATCACAACTCCATAGACATTCGGGTTGCAGGCAAAGCCGGTGAGTATCTTCTGGCTCATGTTCGTATTCGCCTCTACATCGGAGCAGCCGGTATTGAAGACGATATTGACTGCCCCTCGGACCTGGGAGGCTACTACTCTTGCGCTCTCACTTCCACAGGCACAGGATGGGAGAATGAGCACATGGTTGCGGATGCCTGGGCGCCCTTCGGCTCTCCTGTACCCCCAGAAGGAGTACCTGTCATCCTTTCTTACGATCTGTACCTTCTCCTCGTAGGAGCCGTCGAGAGAAACAAGCTCTCTGTCGTAGTCTCTCGGCACTGAGTGGATATTGTTGTGGTCCACCAGGTGTCCTTTTGCAATGAAAATATCTGCCTTGCCGATGAACTCGCCATACTTCAATACATCCTCACCCTCGCCGATATCCTCGATTGCAATCTTGTGGCAGTATGGAATCGTATCCTCGGCCCTGAGAGATATGATCTCATCACCCTTTCTATATACGACATCTTCTCCCTTTTCTACCTCGGCTACACAGGTAACAACATTGTCTTTCTCGTTCATCATGAGTGCGTTTATCTTCATGGAAATCTCCTATCGTTCTGTCTGTTTCTTGATGATACTGTAGCATCAGGTTGTTGTGTAATCAAATTGATGGACATATTCTGCTCCACATTCTAAATAAGACCTCGAGAGTAAAAACATATCGTTATCTAATTAAGTGTTTACTTAATCAAAATCCTGTAGCATCATGGAATGAGACAGGAGACCTGATATGGAACTTGAAGTGATGCTGAAGGCACTTGGAGAGCCGATGAGGCTGAGGATATTCCAGTGCCTTCTGGAGAGAAAGCACTGTGTGCGCTCGCTCTCGAAGAAGCTTTCGATCACAGAATCGGCAGTTTCCCAGCACATGAAGGTGCTGAGGGAAGCAGAGCTGGTATATGGAGAGCGCTGTAGCTACCACATCCACTACTTTCCATCCCAGGAAGCTCTGGATTGCATCGCTTCTTCCTTTGCAAACATGAGAGAAAAATCCCTTAGTCTCGACAGAGATCCCAGCATCTGCAACTGCGAGTTCAGGAGAAAACAGAATGAACATTCTTGCTGAACTCTTTCTGACCTTTGCAAAGATCGGCTGCTTCACATTTGGTGGAGGCTATGCGATGATTGCCCTGATCGAGAACAACTGTGTGGAGAGAAAGCATTGGGTCACTCATGATGAGATCATGAATGTGACAGTCATTGCACAGTCTACACCGGGACCTATTGCAATCAATTGTGCAACCTACGTCGGATACAGAAAGGCAGGCTTCTTCGGTTCTCTGGTAGCCACAGTAGGCATGGTACTCCCATCCTTCCTGATAATCCTTCTGGTCTCAAGACTGCTTGACAACTTCCTTGAGATAACCTGGATTGCCAATGCCTTCAGGGGAATAAAGATTGCAGTTGGTATTCTTATACTGGATGCTGCTGTGACTATGACAGGAAAGCTTCAGAAGAAGCTGCTACCAATTGCTTTGATGCTGCTTTCTCTTGCAGTCATGCTGCTTGCAGACTTTCTGTCTCTCAGGATTTCTTCGATTGCCATAATGCTTGCAGCTGCACTTGCAAGTCTCGTTCTTGCAATCATGAGAAAGGGAGGTGAAAAGAAATGATATACTTCGACCTCTTTCTCGGCTTTCTCAAGGTAGGCCTCTTTGCCTTTGGAGGAGCCTATGGAGCAATCCCTCTGATACGCGATGTCGTACTCTCCTATAATTGGATCACAGATGACATGCTCTCATACATGATTGCAGTAAGCGAAAGCACTCCCGGGCCTATCATGGTGAATCTGGCGACATACATCGGAAGTGTCCAGGCAGGTCTGATCGGTGCCCTGATAGCTACAGTTGCTGTAGTAGCTCCATCATTTGTGATAATCCTGTTGCTTACCATCTCTCTGAAAAGTGCATTGAAGAACAGATATGTCCAGACGCTGCTCAAGGGAATGAAGCCAAGCATGATAGGGATAATCCTGGCAACAGGAATCTTCATGCTAGCGCGTCTCTGCCTGAGAGAAGGCAGTCTCGACCTGAAAAGTACAGCAATTGCAGCAGTTCTGCTTGCAATCCTCTACATAGGAAGAAGAGTTCTTGAAAGAGGAATCTCACCGATACTTCTTATAGTGATTTCTGCAATTATTGGAGTTGCTGTCTTCTGAGCAGCTGCACCAATCTCTTCAAGTTCAGTTGAAGTGAAGAAGTCCAGCTGCTACTTGCTGCGATAGAGAAGTTCGTTCTGCTCGAAGAAGGATTCCAGCCTTCCGCACTCCTTCAGATATGTGAGATAGGACCTTACAGTACTGCCGACAAGCACATACTGCTCCATTGTCATATTTAGCCGATAACAGTCGAAGAGATACTTCAGGACTCGCTCGAAGGAGACTGGCTCTCTGCAGCTGTCAACTATCCTGTCTGCAATCTCATTGACCTTTGCAATATTGAATCTGGCAAGCGGTGCGATATCCTCTGTAGGCGCTGCATGCGATGGAATGAACATCCTTGCCTCCATCTGAGCTACCATCTCCAGCGTTTCAAGGTATGAAGCTACATCGACAAGGAAGCTTATCTGGTACTTTTCAAGGGTCTCGATGCTCGACAGGCAGTCTGCAAGGTATACTACATCGTCATACCTGAAGCCTACCATATCGAAGGAGTGACCCGGCAGGGCTATGGTCTCAAGCCCCTCTGGTAGTATGTCCTGGGAAAGAGGAAGCACCTCGCTCGGCTGTGCCATCAGGAACTTGTGCCTGAGCTCCGATGGAGGGTTGGCACCATAGAGAAAAGCCGGTTCAAGAAGAGGATGCTCTGTAAAGTCCCTCTCGATACCCGGTGCATATATGGCGCATCCGGTCTGCTTCTGGAGATACTGGTTTCCTCCTATGTGGTCTGCATGGGAGTGCGTATTGAAGATTGCACCAAGGTGCCAGCTATTTGCATCGAGGTGCCTTTTGACCTTCTTTCCTGCATCCTTGTCGCTTCCGCTGTCGATGAGAAACACCTCATCTGCTCCTGTCCTTATGAGGCCTATCTTCGCAGGACTCTGGATGTAATAGCAGCTGTCGGATACCTTTTCCAGTTCGTACATTGTCATCTCCAATCTGTGCTTCAATTGTCATCTCTTCTTCAATGCAACAGCAAGTGGTTTCTGCATCAAAATGCGCATATTGGCACTTTCAGATCCGGTTATTATGCTACAATGATAATGCGATAATCTGGATTCTGTTGTGAGGCCAACATGGAAAACGAAATCAAGGAAAAGAAGTTCATCACTATGGGAGAGATTCTGCTGAGACTCACTCCCCCAAGCTATAACAAGATCAGGATGGCAACCTCCTTCGAGGCATCCTATGGAGGAAGTGAAGCGAACATAGCACTTGCTCTGGCAAGTCTCGGAGTCGACTCTACCTTCTTCTCTGTAGTTCCGGACAACTCCATTGGAAAGAGTGCAATACGCTCACTGAGATCGAGCGATGTTCACTGCACCCCTGTCATCCGTTCTACACCAGAGGAGACACCTACGCACCGTCTTGGAATCTACTTCCTGGAGACCGGCTTCGGAATAAGGGCAAGCAAGGTGATCTACGACAGGAAGCATTCTGCTCTCTGCGAGTACGATTTCACCGGCTATGATTTCAAGTCGCTGCTCAGGAACTACGACTGGCTGCACCTCTCTGGAATCACACCAGCCCTCTCTCCCTCCTGCAAGGACCTTGTTCTGAATATGATGGTCGAGGCAAAGAAGCTTGGGCTCACTGTCTCCTTCGATGGAAACTTCCGCTCTGCTCTCTGGACCTGGGAGGAGGCAAGAGACTTCTGCACACAGTGTCTTCCCTACGTCGACATCCTCTTCGGAATCGAACCATACCACCTCTGGAAGGATGAAAATGACCATTCAAAGGGAGATTGGAAGGATGGAGTTCCATTCCAGCCGGAGTACGAGCAGCAGGCTGAGGTCTTCGACCACTTCGTCGAGAGGTATCCCAACATAAAGTGCATTGCAAGGCATGTAAGATATGCCCACTCCGGTTCCGAGAACAGCCTCAAGGCCTTCATGTGGTACCAGGGTCACACCTTCGAAAGCCGAACCTTCACCTTCACGATCCTCGACAGAGTAGGAGGAGGAGATGCCTTTGCATCCGGGCTCATCTATGCGATGATCAAGAACTACAAGCCGATGGATATACTCAACTTCGCAGTCGCCTCCTCTGTGATCAAGCACACGATTCATGGAGATGCGAACATCACAGACGATGCAAATGTCATCAAGAATCTGATGAACACGAACTACGATATCAAGCGCTGATACTATCCGTCCATCAGCAGGACTCTCTGAAAGCTCAGGGAGTCTTCTTTTTTTCATAAAAAGTCTGT
>LVBC01000289.1 GCA_001604265.1 Spirochaetales bacterium Spiro_01 | reverse complement strand
GGAACCCGAGAGGTCGATCCAGTGCGAGATGAAGTGCTTTGCGGCCATCTCCATTCCACTCATCAGGTCGATGTAGCCGATCTTGGGATTCTCACTGAGAGTCCTTGTCAGATAGTCCCTGCTTGCATTGAAGACATCCGTTACGACGTTGATCTTGTTGATGCCTGCCTTTACGGCCTCGAGGATGTTCTGGTCTCCGGCACCTGAACCTCCATGCAGAGCAATCGGCATGCCGCCTGTTGCCTCCTTGCACTCTCTGATTCGGTCGAAGTTGATGTGGGGAATGAGGCCCTTTGGATACTCTCCATGTGCTGTGCCTACTGCAATTGCAAGACAGTCGACTCCGGTATACTTTGCGAACTCGGCCGCATCCTTCGGATCCGTGTAGCAGTCTGTGTTGAGGTTGTCACCCTGGGCTGCGATGCCTACATGTCCGAGCTCGCCCTCGATTCCAAGGCCGAACTGGTGGCAGAGCTCTGCATACTCTCTGGTCTTCTTCATATTCTCCTCGAAGCCGTACAGCGAGCCGTCGTACATGATGGAAGAGAAGCCGTTCCTGAAGGAGTACATGATCCTCTCCGGATCGCTGCCATGGTCGAGACAGGTTGCAATTGGGATGGGAGTGTACTCAGCGAGCTTCTGGATCATCGGGATCATGAGCTCTGCCTTTGCGTGACTTCTCATCATATTCTGTCCAAGGAGGAAAATGATAGGGGCATTCTTCTCTGTTGCGGCTGCAACTATGCCCCTTGCAGTCTCCATGTTGATGGCACTGGTCGCAATGACCCCGTAGCCCTTTTCCGCTGCATCCCTGAGGATGGTTCTGATATCAGTGTACATCTTTGTCTCCCGATAGGAAATTCTGGTAGTTGGAACTCTCGTTGAAGTTCCTCTTGTATTCCTCATTGCCCCTGCCAAGATAGATGGCAGAGAGCAGTGTGATCATATTGATTGCAGAGAACTGCGATAGCCTGGAGAAGGCATCTCCCTCATCCTTGAACCCCCTGACATTGCAGGAAAGGACATGAGCCTCGCTCAAGGCTGCCAGAGGAGAAGCTTCATTGCTTGTCAGTGAAAAGACCCTGATGTTCTGCATTTTTGCCTTCGTGGCCAGATCGAGTATCTCTTTTGTGGAGCCTGAACGGGATACTGCGATAAGTACATCGTCAGGGCTCCTGTCGGAAATGTTGCGCCTCATCATATACGGGTCCGTCAGCAGGCTGACCTTCTTGCCATACCTCAGAAGCTCCCTGAAGAGGTACTCTGCGATGATAGCAGAGCCTCCAAGGCCGAGTATTTCTGTATTCCTGGCCTGAACGACGGCCCTTGCAATCGAATCGATCGCCTTCATGTTGCTCTCTGTGAAGAGCGACTGCACTGCATGGACCGACTTCGTTTCCATCAGAGTGCAGATCTCACTGCTGCTGCTCTCCCAGGTGAAGGGACGCGAGATCTGCTCCTGCTTCACAAGCTCAGCCTGGAAGTTCAGCTTGAAGTCCTTCAGACCTTCGTAGCCAAGGGACTTGCAGAATCTGACGACTGTGGAGGAGCTGACACCGGCACCATCTGCAATCTGGGAGACGGAAAGCTCGAGTATGCTCTCGCGATGGGAGAGAAGATAGTCCATCACCTTCTGCTCCTGGTTCTTCCTTGTACCGATTTCCTTGTCGATCAGAGTGTCGAGTGTTGCCATCTGCTTCCTTTCAGTCTCCTGTGGACCCTAAATAACTGCCAATTGATGAAATTTTTTCACGTTTCATTTAGATTCTATGTCTTGTTTTGGGATTTTCGCAAGCATAAAATTAAAAATTGTGAAATTATTTCAAAAAATAGTTTGACATATTGAAAAGGTGGATTCAAAATTATATTGAAATTCAACTAAGGAGTTTTACGATGAAGAAAATCGTTGCAATGTTCACAATCCTGGCACTTGTTGCAGGTTTCGTCTTTGCTCAGGGT
>LVBC01000288.1 GCA_001604265.1 Spirochaetales bacterium Spiro_01 | reverse complement strand
TTCAGGTCCCTGGTGATGCATCTCTCCTTGAGACCATCGCGCACCCAGCTGTTGGTAAGCTGGATCGCATTCTTTGCCCAGAAGCCCTCCTGGCTCGTCTTCTCCATCCAGGGCTTGAAGAGAGGAAGTGCTTTTGGAAGGTCTATGTAGAGGTGCCTTGTCCTCTTCGAGACAGGTGTGGTGCCACAGACGGAGCACCTTGGCTCTATGAGCTCGGTCGGATCGAGGAGTGTTCCACAGGCATCGCACTGGTCACCTCTTGCACCCTCACAGCCGCAGTGGGGACACTTTCCTTCCACGAATCGGTCGGCAAGGAAGCGCTTGCAGGTCGGACAGTAGAGCTGCTCTATCTCCTTTTCAGAGATGTATCCGTTCTCGTCCACCTTCCTGAAGATGTGCTGGACGATTTCGGTCTGGTTCGGTGTACTGGTCCTTCCGAAGTAGTCGAAGGAGATGTTGAACCACTTGTAGATATCGCGATGTATCCTGTGATAGTGGTCGCAGAGCTCTCTTGGAGTGACACCCTCCTTGAGGGCCCTTGTCTCACTTGCAGTGCCGTACTCATCTGTACCGCAGACATACATTGTCTCGTATCCTGCAGAGCGGCAGTAGCGTGCAAATACATCGGCGCTGAGCACCTGGGTAAGGTTTCCGAGGTGCGGAATATTGTTTACATATGGAAGAGCTGATGTGATAAGTCTTTTCTTCACGGACAATTTTCTCCCTAATTGTGACATTATGCATAGATATTAGAGCATTGGACGAAAAAATGCCATAACCACACAATGGAACGCAAAGATTTGTCGTTTTCTTCTTTTTGCACTTTCTTTTGCCCGTTTTTCGTATTAGCTTTCAATGGATAGGAGAATTTTGCTATGGATGACAGAGACGAGACCGTTGTAAGACCGGCCAACCCCATCTCCTTCTCTCCGAAGATTCTTATCGTGCTGCTGCTTGTTGTCCTGATCGGATTTGCGGCCGCCTCCAGCTTCTTCGTAGTGGACCAGACAGAGCAGGCTGTCGTTCTGAGACTCGGCAAGTACAACAGGACTGTCGGCCCGGGTCTCCAGACGAAGATACCATTCGGGATCGAGACCTCATACAACATACCCACACAGGTCGTGCAGACACTCACCTTCGGCTACAGGGCCAACGACATGACAGGAACCTCCCTTCGCGGTGCCACAAGCTTCCAGGATGAGTCGATCATGCTGACAGGAGACCTCAATATCGTCGATGTTGAGTGGATCGTCCAGTACAAGATCAACGATCCGAAGAACTGGCTATTCAAGGTACAGGAGAGAGAGAAGACCATCAGGGACATCTCGCAGAGCGTCATGAACGAGCTTGTAGGCGACCTTCCGATCCTCTCTGTGATGACCAACCTCAGAACACAGATAGAGATAGAGGCCGAGGAGGAGATGCAGAGGATCTTCGACCGCTACGAGTTCGGAATAAAGATAGTAACTGTGAAGCTCCAGAACATCGTACCACCGAAGGGAGCTGTGCAGGATGCCTTCGAGGATGTCAACAAGGCAATCCAGGACATGAACAGGCTGATCAACGAGGGCAAGGAGTACTACAACAAGGAGATTCCATCGGCCCAGGGTGAATCGAGCAAGCTGATACTTCAGGCGCAGGGCTATGCCGCAGAGAGAGTCAACGAGGCCCATGGAGATGCACAGAGGTTCGACTCTGTAAGACAGGCCTATGAGGAGAGCCCCGACATAACCAGGACGAGGCTGTACCTCGAGACGATGAACGAGGTGCTTACCGAGAATGGAGGAAAGCTGACGATTGTCGATTCCGACCTCAGGAACTTCCTTCCTGTCAAGAATGTAGGAGGTTCGCTATGAAGAGACTAGCAGCACTTCTTGCAGCAATTGCAGTTTTCTCCATCATCTTCCTGATGCTCGGCCCCTTCTATATCCTCAACGAGGGTGAGCAGTGCATAGTCACGAGGTTCGGAAAGATAGTCGACACAGAGACCGAGGCGGGACTCAAGTTCAAGATGCCCGTTGTCGACAATGTCGTCAAGTATCCGAACAAGCTGCTTTCATGGGATGGAGATGCACAGAGAATACCGACAAAGGAGAACCAGTTCATCTGGGTCGATGCCACAGCAAGGTGGTACATTTCGGATGTCGACCGCTTCTATGAGACTGTTTCCACTATAGAATCGGGCCTTGGAAGGCTTAACGATGTCATAGACTCGACGATAAGGACCGTAATATCGGAGAACTACCTTTCCGAGGCAGTCAGGTCCACGAACAGGATCAACAGCATAAGATTCGAGGAGGATGTCTCCTCTGTCGACTCCGTAGAGGATGCAGAGACACTGAGAAGCCTCACAAGGACCAATACGACCCAGGAGAAGATATCGATCGGAAGGACAGGGCTTTCTGACAGGATACTCGATATCGCATCCGAGTTCACGAAGGCTTATGGAATCGGACTTCAGGATATCATCATCCGCCAGATACGCTACTCCGACGACCTCACCGAATCCGTCTACACCAGGATGATAAAGGAGAGGAACCAGATTGCAGAGGCCTACCGCTCCTACGGCAGAGGCCAGCTGGCACAGTGGCAGGGAAAGACCGAGAACGACAGGAAGACGATCATTTCCGCAGCCTACCGAGAGGCAGAGAAGATAAAGGGCGATGCAGATGCAGAGGCCTCGAGAATCTATGCTGAGGCCTACGAGAAGGATCCCGAGTTCTTCGCCTTCTGGAGAAGCCTCGAATCCTACAGGGACACTCTCAACAGGATTGACTGGATAATGAGCACCGACTCCGAGTACTTCGACTACATAAAGTCGCCTAAAGATGAGAAGAATTGACTCCTTCCAGGTGGACTTTTCCAGGGAAAGCCACCTGATTCTCCCCTTCTACACTCTTCCAGAGGACGCCATCGTCCTCTGCGAGGGGGATGATGTCTTCATCATCACAGAAGACTATCTCTTTGCAGTGAGCGACAGGGATGAGGTGGATGTATCCTCCTTCCTTGCAGACAGGAGCATCCACCATCTTCTGTTCCCATCAGGAAAAGAGAGAGGAAAGAAAAGATTCCTGATGAAGAAGGAAACTGCAGAGGATGTGTACACCTTCCTCGACAGCGGGCTTTCCGATGAACTTACCCACTTCTACCAGGAGAGAACACCCTTTGACATAGACAGGGAGTATCTTGAACTCAGAAGGGATCAGGGAGAGGTCTTCTTCACTGTAAGGAAGGAGGATAGAATCGTCTCTGCTGCATACACTGTCAAGGGAAGAAGGCAGATAGTCTCTCTCTCGACGGACAGCAGGCTGAGAAATACAGGTCTTGGAACTCTCCTTTTGAAGAACTCCGGGATCGAGCACCTCTTCTGCGAAGGAGAGAGACTTAGAAGGTTCTACTCCGAGAGGGGCTACAGAACTGCCAGGACCTACTGTATGATCAATCGATGAAATCGAAGCCCGAGAAGACAGGTCTTCCCGTATATCGGTTTGCCTCTCTTCTGCCATCCAGGACATCCAGCACAGGATAGCACATGGCCTCCTGCTCGACCTCTCCCGGATAGACTGTGATGGGAGCGATCCAGCTGCAGCGCTCCTCTATGCCCTCGACCATATCCTCGAATCTCACAAGACCGCCTGTGAGCAGGATCCCATCGACAGAGCCCTTCAGAACGCAGGCCATCTCGCCGATGGACTTCGCGATCTGGTAGATGACTGTACTCCAGACAAGCTTTGCATGTCTGTCTCCCCTCTGCACCATTCTGTGGACAGTGTCGGAGTTGGAGGTTCCGAAGTGGCTTACGAAGCCTCCGCTTCTTGAGCACATCTCGTACATCTCCTCTGGAGAATGCCCCTCCTCTATGTACCTTATCACCTCGGTAACAGGAATCGAACCCAGCCTCGTCGGAGAGAATGGGCCATCTCCGCCAGCACCCTCTGTAGAGTCTATCATATGACCCCTCTCGTGGGCCGTTATCGTTATTCCTCCATCAATGTGGCAGACGATGAGGTTCATCTCCTCGTATCGCTTTCCAAGCCTCTCTGCGTGGAGCCTGGCCGTCGCCTTCTGGTTGAGAGCGTGGGTCTGTGCCCTTCTGTAGAGCCCCTTTATTCCGGTTATCCTCGCTTCGGGTATGAACTCGTCGACGTTGGTCGGATTCACTGTGAACATGGGCCTGCTGTATTCGGTCCCAAACTCATATGCCATCATGACACCGAGCTTTGCAGGGTGGTCGCTTCCACCCACATCGTTCATCGTATCATCCCTCAGCGCCCTGTCGATGACCATGACACCTGCCGCCTGGGAGTAGGCACAGCCACCTCTTCCGACGAAGACATCCACATCTGAAGGAGAGTAGCCGTGGTTCTTCATTATCTTGATGACGATATCCTTCCTCATCGGAAGCTGGTCGTTCACAGTCGGGAACCTGAGCAGAAGCGGAGCATCATGGAAGACGCTCTCTGTGAAAAGGCACCTTCTCTCCTCGAAGAGACTTATCTTGGTACTTGTTGACCCTGGATTTATGACAAGTATCTTCCTATTTGGCATATGCTCCTCCTAAACAGCCCAGAAAGAGGCCATTACTATATCCATTGCAAGGACTATTATAATCGAAATACTGCTTATGTACGAGGTAAGCGAGTTGTCTCCACCTGCCTGGTCAGTAAGGATCGTGGCGGCGCTGCTCACAGGAGAGAAGGCAGCGATGACAAGCGCATATCTCAATACCCTGTCTATCGGCATGAAGATGAAGAGGAGAATGGAGGCAAGAAGAGATACAATCAGCTTGACGGCGATGACGATGCCGGTCGCACCCAGGAATTCCCTGTTGAACTCTATCCTCATCGCACAGCCTATCAGCATCATCGAAAGGAATGCATTCGAGCTTGCGGCAGGTGCAGTTATTGCCATCAGGAAGTGGGGAATCTGGAAGCCGAGCGAAGTCACGACGATCGCAAAGAGGTAGGTATCGAAGGTCATCGACTTCAGGAACTTCATTACGATGTACCTGAAATCCATCACCTCTCCCTCCTTCCTGATCGAAAAGAGTGCGAGGACGATGATCAGGTTTCCGCAGGTGCTCATCAGCGCATTTCCCGAATCGAGGAAGGAGCTGACAGCTACAGCCTCGGAGCCGAAGAAGGCCTCTATTATCGGGAACGAGAAGTTGCCGATATTGAGGCCACTGGCTGCAAGCAGGACGACCACCCTTGTCATCTTCGGAAGATTCCCTGACAGCACATACGCAAGTGCAAGTGCCAGAAGGTTTATCAGAACACCTGTCAGGATGAGAAAGTAGTAGGAGCCCTGGGGATGGAAGTTCTCGAAGGCGTGAAGGACAGCACATGGAAGTGTGATGTTTATTATTATCGAGGATAGTGTCTTCTTGGTGTCTGCGGGAAGTATGCCAAGGTCCGTCAGCAGCTTCGAGACGATGATGATGACTATGAAAGAGAGCGGCTTTTCGAGAAACCCCATATCGACCCCTATAAAACAAAACCCGAAACATCACTGCTTCGGGTCTTTAGCGAGAGGGGGACTCGGACCCTCGACCGACCGGATATGAGCCGGTTGCTCTACCTACTGAGCTATCTCGCCATGCAACGATGTAATCTTGCCCAAAAGCTGGAAAACTGTCAATACCGAATTGACCAACTTTCGGGCAAATGGGATAAAACTGCTACTTTGCGGCCTTGAAGGCTTCGAGGAACTCGCTGTAGACGGCGCAGTACCTATCCTCCATGGCATCCTTTTCACTATCCAGTGGGAAATCCGACTCCTTCCACCACCTTATCTGGTTCCTGAGACCCTCCTCCAGGGATATTTCGACCTTCCACTCTGGAACATCCTTCCTGAACTTCTCTGTAGTGTAGTAGTTTGCATACTGCTTTTCGCTGTAGAAGTGTCCGAAGAGTGCAGGATCTGCTGCGTTGAGTATCTCGGATGGGATGTAGCAGAGCTTCACATCCTTTCCCAGAATCCTTCCGAAGGTAAGATACAGGTCCTTCCAGAGAAGCAGCTCCGAGGAGCAGACGTGGTAGTACTTGTTGTA
>LVBC01000287.1 GCA_001604265.1 Spirochaetales bacterium Spiro_01 | reverse complement strand
GTCGTAGGAGGAGAGGGCAAACTGCTTGTCCTCTCTCCTTGCCTCGATCTTGAAGCTTCTGAAGCTGGAGAGGTCTGTCCTCGAAAGCAGCTCTTTTGCCCTCATGAGACAGGAATCCATGTTCTTGTCGCATACAAGTGCCTCAGCAAAGCCTGCAACCCCAAATGTCGTGCTCATGGCCTTGAAGATTCTCTCCCTGGGGCACTCCTCGTCAATGTAGAAGAAGAGTCTTCCCTTTCTCTTCGTGCAGCTTGAATGATAGGGCCTGAGCTTGTCCTTGATATTGTTCCTGAGCCTCTTCTCGAAGACCGGTCTGTTGAGACCCTTGAGCGATATTTCACCCAGTTTTATAAGATATAGCTGTTTAGCCATGTTAGAACTCCCTGACTTTCCTTATTATCGCATCTGCAAGCTCAAGTGCTCTATCGAGCCTTGAGTAGTGGAAGAAGGATATCCTTATTGCGCCTTTGGAATCCCTTGCAGAAAAGCCCATCGCCTGCAGTACACCTTCTCCCTTTCCCTTTGCGTTGTTCGAGCAGGCCGAGCCTGAGGAGACGCACCATCCCTCGTCTATGAGCATCCTCGTCAGAACCTCGGAGGGAAGCTCGGTCGTGATCGAGAGCACATATGGGGACCTGTCATGGTCAGGACTGAGTACCTTTATCCCATTCTCCTCGAACTTCCTTCTCGTATGCTCGTATATCATCTCGACATCGCTGCTTGT
This sequence comes from Spirochaetales bacterium Spiro_01, assembly GCA_001604265.1. GTDB lineage: Bacteria > Spirochaetota > Spirochaetia > Sphaerochaetales > Sphaerochaetaceae > Bullifex. The sequence continues at coordinate 927 of LVBC01000287.1, read as the reverse complement.
CTCGGGACAGTCGAGCAATGCCCTTGTGAATGAGGCGATGGCAGGAAGATTCTCCGTTCCGCCCCTGACTCCCTTCTCCTGTCCACCCGCTCTGGCAAGTGACTGTATATCGCCCCTCTTCAGATAGAGTGCCCCGATTCCGCGAGGGCCAGCTATCTTGTGGGAAGAGAATGAAGCTCCATCGACATCGAGCTCTCGAAGAGAGAATGGAAGCTTGCCAAGGGCCTGGACACAATCACTGAAGAAGAATATCTTCCTTCCGAATTCGGATTCTTTCTTTCGTACGATCTTTACCATGCTACCGATATCCTGTATCGATCCGGTAACATTGTTCACCATCATGACAGCAACAAGTCTCGTAGCCTCCGTAATGCTCTCTTCCAGTTCTGCTGGGTCAACAAAGCCGCCCTTTGCCCTGAGTGTCGTGATCTTCCACCCCTTTTCCTTCAGGAGTCCGATCCAGGAAAGAACTGCCTCGTGCTCGATCTGGCTCATGATGATGTGTCCTGGACTCTTTGCCCAGAGCAGGGAAGAGAGGACTATGGAGATGGACTCGGTGGCGCCACTTGTGAAGAATATCTGGGAGCTTTTGACACCCAGCCTGGAGGCAAAGGCCTCTCTGCACTCCTCGAGCCTTCTGTGGGCCTTCTGACCTTCTCTGTGGTTTGCAGAGGGGTTGCCCATGTATTCGAGACAGGTCTCATTGTATGTCCTGAGTGCGCTCTCACTTATTATCGTGGTCGCTGCATTGTCAAAATAGTACTCGCTAAGCATAGTAGTGCATTTTGTTATTTTTACAGCTTAATTGCAACTACATGTCCTCCTTGCCTTTAGGTGAATCTATTTAGTATCATCGGATACTATGGATAGAGCACTTGATGTATGCCTTCAGGAGGGAAAGAGAACAAAGGTCCTGATCGCAAAGGA
>LVBC01000286.1 GCA_001604265.1 Spirochaetales bacterium Spiro_01 | reverse complement strand
CTATCGCAAGGTCGATTCTCTCCCCACTGCACTTTGAAAGAATATGATCGGCACTCTCTCTGAGCTTCTCCATCAGTTCCATACAGCCTCCTTGGACAAAAAGCCCAGGGCTCTCCCCTGGGCGATCGTGTTCGAAATCTTATGCTCTGTTGGCCTTCTCCTCCTCGAGAAGTGCGAGTATGAATGGGCCGACGCCCTTGAAGTCATCTCTTTTCTGAGGTTCGCAGAAGTAGTATTTGAGCGAGCCGTCGCGGTATGGGTTTCCACCTAGGCCTGCAACGGAGCAGATACCATCGAGGTGCAGGCAGCCATCCTCGTCCTCGCTCATGTAGATCCTTCTGATTCCATCGAGTGCCTTCTTTCCATACTCGACGAAGCTCCTGTCGAGGATCGAGAGCCTTGCTCCCTTGTAGAACATGTAGGCGAACATGCTGCTTCCACTGGTCTCGAGGTAGTTGCCCTCCGCATCCTGGCAGTCAGGTACCTGGTACCACATGCCGCTCTCATCCTGGAATGGGATAACGGCCTTTGCAAGTGCCCTGACGATATCCTCGAGCTCTGCTCTTCTTGGATGGTCCTCGCTGGTGAAGTCGAGCACATCGAGAACTGCCATGCAGTACCAGCCGATGGATCTTGTCCAGAAGTGCGGAGAGAGACCTGTGTTGATATCGGACCACCTCTGACCTCTGGATTCATCATATGCGTGGTAGAGAAGTCCGGTCTTCTCATCCTTCAGTGTCCTGTATGTAAGTACAAGCTGGTTGATGACATCATCGAGCGCTTCCCTGTCGCCGTGGCGGGAGGCATACTCTGCGTTGAAGGGGCCCTCCATGTAAAGGCCATCCAGCCAGATCTGCCAGGGGTAGATCTCCTTGTGCCAGAAGACGCCGCTCTTTGTTCTCGGCTGGTGGACCAGCTGGCTCTTAAGCCTATCCTGGGCCAGAGCAAAGCGCTCTTCGCCGCTCCTGTCTGCCAGCTTGAAAAGAGTTCGTCCTGCATTTATCTGGTCAAGGTTGAACTCGCCCTCTCTGTAGGTCGCGATCGTGCCATCCTTTCCGATCAGAGGGTCGTACATAGAGTAGACCCATGGATATATGCTTGTATTGCCATAGTAGTCGGCGCTGGCCATCGATGCGAAGAGCACGAGACCATGCTCGTAGTGCCACTGCATCATGCCGGGGCGATAGCGGTTCTCTACACTTTTGGCCATTCTGAGAGAAAGCGGAAGGTTCTTGTCGATTTTCATTCTTGTCACCTCGTAATTGTACTGCGTCCATTATAATGGCGATACATCGACTTTGTCACAAAAATCTCTCGCCAGGAACCCCTTCTGTGAATGAAATCATTTACATGATACCTGTGCCCTTCCATGTTTTATTGACATAGGTAATAGTCGCAGTTAGAGTGGAACTGTGTTTCATTTTGCCCCCTGTTCGGTGTATAATGAAAAACTGGAAAGTATCCGAACTTTATCTTTGATAAAGCAACACTGGGAAAGAGAGATTTATGGAAAACATTCTCAAGATCAATGAACTTGACAACGTAGCAGTTGCTATCGTTGCCCTGCACAAGGGCGATGTGGTCACAGTCGATGGCAGGACCTACACTCTGAGAACAGATGTACCTGCAGGTCACAAGATGTCCCTGATCGACCTGAAGAAGGAAGACAAGGTCATCAAGTACGGCTACCCTATCGGGGCCGCCAAGGAGGATATTCCTGCTGCCAGCCATGTCCACGCCTTCAACATCCACACACTCCTCTCGGAATCCGCCTCCTACACCTACGACGAGAAGATCGCACAGGGCTACATGGAGCAGTTCAGGGAGAAGCAGAAGAAGTGGGAGAACAATGTGCCCACCATCATGGCATACGAGAGGAAGAACGGAGATATCGGCATCAGGAATGCACTCTGGATCGTTCCTACTGTAGGCTGTGTCAACCGCATCAGTCTCGCACTTGAGAACTGGGCCAACAGCAACCTGGATATCGCCGATGGCTGTCACGTCTGGACACACCAGTTCGGCTGCTCCCAGATGGGCTCCGACCACGAGACCTATCGCAGGATACTTGCCGACCTCGTGCACCATCCGAATGCTGGTGGCGTACTTGTCATCGGACTGGGCTGCGAGAACAACACAATGGCAAGCTTCAAGGAGCTTGTAGGTCCAGTCGACGAGTCCAGGATCAAGTTCATGGTCTGCCAGGATGAGATAGACGAGCTCGAAAGCGGCAGGAAGCTGCTTGCCGAGATAGCTGAGGAGATGAAGAAGGACAAGAGGACAGCTGTCTCGATGTCCCGCCTCAAGGTCGGCTTCAAGTGCGGCGGCTCCGACGGCTTCTCCGGCATCACAGGAAACCCACTTGTAGGACGCTTCTGCGATGAGCTATGCGCCATGGGAGGAACAGCAGTTCTCACAGAGGTCCCTGAGATGTTCGGTGCCGAGCAGATCCTGATGAACAGGGCAGTCTCAAGAGAGGTCTTCGAACAGACTGTAGAGCTGATCAACAACTTCAAGGAGTACTTCACCAGCCACAACCAGGTCGTCTACGAGAACCCATCTCCTGGCAACAAGGCCGGTGGCATCTCCACCCTCGAGGACAAGTCCCTTGGCTGTGTCCAGAAGGGAGGCAGGGCTCCTGTAACAGCTGTCGTGAAGTATGCAGACCGCCTGCAGGAGAAGGGTCTCAACCTCCTCTCCGGTCCGGGCAACGATATCGTATCCACCACTGCCCAGACAGCAGCTGGTGTTCACATGATTCTGTTCACTACAGGACGTGGTACTCCACTCGGAGCTCCGGTACCGACTGTCAAGGTCGCCACCAACTCCGATCTTGCAAAGAGGAAGGCCAACTGGATCGACTTCAATGCAGGACGAGCACTCACCGAGGATGTAAATGAGCTCACCGGAGCCTTTATCCAGTATCTGGCAAGGGTCGCTTCCGGCGAGGAGAAAACAAGGAACGAGATCAACGGATACTCCGAAATCTCGATTTTCAAGGATGGAGTAATACTATGAAGAAGTTTATGGATGAAAATT
>LVBC01000285.1 GCA_001604265.1 Spirochaetales bacterium Spiro_01 | reverse complement strand
CTTGAGGATATTTCATTCGATGTAAGGAGAGGAGAGTTCCTCTCCTTGCTTGGTCCTTCGGGTTGTGGCAAGACCACAATCCTTCGTCTGCTTATAGGGATAGAAGAACCTTCTTCTGGAAAGATATTCAAGCTGGGTGAGGATATCACCCAGCTTCCTGCATCGAAGAGGAATATCGGAATCGTCTTCCAGAACTACTCTCTCTTTCCGAACATGAACGTTTACGAGAACATCGCATACGCTCTCAGAGCAAGAAAGCTTTCGAAGGAAGAGATAGACAGGAGGGTCAAGGAGATAGTCGAGGTCGTAGGTCTCGGTGAGCACATCTACAAGAAGCCGAGGCACCTTTCGGGTGGTCAGCAGCAGAGAGTAGCAATCGCAAGGACCCTGGTGCTCAACCCGGATATCATCCTCTTCGACGAGCCGATGAGTGCCCTCGATGCCGATATAAAGGTGATCCTCAGAAGTCTTCTCAAGGATATCCAGAGGAAGATGAGGATCACAATGATCTACGTCACCCACGACCAGGAGGAGGCCTTTGCGCTATCGGACAGGGTCATGGTGCTCAACGACTGCAGGATCGCCCAACTGGATACTCCATACAATCTCTACCACAATCCTGCAAATGATTTTGTAAGGAAGTTCATCGTAAACCACCTCGATATGAAGGTGAAGTCCATAGAGGATAGCATCAATGCAGGTTAGGAGATTCGCAAAGCAGGAGTATCTCAGGGTGATGACCCTGACCGGTATCGTCATCTTCGTATTCCTACCGCTTCTCTCGCTCATACTGAATATAACCGGAAAGGACCTGTCCTTCGTATTCAAGGACAGGAACTTCTATGCAAGCCTTTTCAACTCTGTAAAGTACACCTTCATCTCGAGCTGTGCTGCAACTCTGCTTGCACTCATTGCCGCATACCTTCTGAGCACCTCGTCGGTGAAGCACAAGAACTTCTATGTCACTGTACTCACCCTTGGAATGCTTGTACCGACTCTCTCCATAGGTCTCGGTATCAGGGTGATGTTCGGTGTAAATGGGTTCCTGGATAGATTCCTTGGCCTGAAGGTGGATGGAATAGGGTACCTTGGACTCATACTCGGCTCGATAATCTCCTCCTTCCCATCGACCTTCCTGATTCTATACGACGCACTGCGCTACGAGGACAAGGGGCCATACGATGCTGCCAATATCATGGGAATAAGCAGGCTGAGCACCTTCTTTAGGCTTACACTGCCGTATCTCAAGGTCGCTCTGATCTCGGCCTTCTTCGCCTCCTTCACCTGGATATTCTCCGATTACGGTATTCCGATGGAGCTTGCAGGAAAGATAAAGACACTGCCCATGTACCTCTACAACGAGGTCCTCTCCTCCTTCCAGTATGGCAGGGGAGCAATCGCAGGTATTTTCCTGCTGATTCCTTCTGTGATATCCTTCCTCTTCGATCTCGCTTTCAAGGACAACAGCTCGGCAGAGAAGCAGAAGAAGCTTTTGAATCCTACCAGACTCTTCAACATAGTCACTATCGTGATACTGTGCCTCCTGTCCCTGATGCTGTTCCTGCCACAGATGTCCTTCGTCGTACTGACCTTCATCAAGTCGTACCCGAATGACATGTCGTTCTCTCTGGATAGCCTCAGGAACATGTTCCTTGGAACCTATGGTCTGGGAATAGGGCAGTATGTTGTAAACTCGCTTGCGCTTGCACTGCTTACAGGTGCGATCGGAACCTGCTTTGCCTACTTTCTTGGCTACCTTGCTGTCAGAAAGAGCGGAAGCCTCGGGAAGGTCGTGAATCTGCTTTCCATTTCGACTATCGCAATTCCAGGCATCGTTCTCGGTATCGGCTACATGTTCCTCTTCAAGGGCACAGCAGGCTTCTTCTATGGAACGCTTGCGATTCTCGTTGCAGTCAACATCTTCCACTTCCTGGGCACTCCGTTCCTGCTTGCCAAGAACTGTCTCACGAAGATAAACAAGGAGTATGAAGTCATAGGGGATACTCTTGGAATCTCCCGCTTCAAGATACTGCTCTCCGTACTCATTCCGAACTCATATTCGACACTCATCGAGATGTTCTCATACTACTTCCTCAACAGTATGATAACCATCTCTGCAGTCGCATTCCTATGCACCTACTCCAACCAGCCTCTGGCCATTCTCATCAACAGCTATGAGAAGACCAGCAACTATGAGATGCAGGGAGCAATATCCGTGACGATCCTTCTGATGAACGTGATCTGCAGGGTCGTCTTCAATCTGATAAAAAGCACACTCAGAAAGAAAGAAAGGAAGGAGGGGGAATCCTATATGCCGCTTTCTCTATACCAGTTCGAGCTGCTCACCTATCTTGAGGCCAACGGCAGGAAGAGATATTCGCAGCGTTTCCTGTCGGATACACTGACCATCTCGCTGGGAACAGTCAACAAGCTCCTCAAGGAGCTTCTGGAGCTCGGCTACGTCGACCTCGACAGCGAGAACGATCTCTCGATCACCGAAAAGGGAATGAAGGCCCTTGAGCCATACAGAGTAAGGAAGGCCATAATACTGGCAGCAGGCTTCGGTTCGAGACTTGCACCTGTAACGCTCAACACTCCAAAGCCGCTTGTGACTGTAAATGGAGTCAGGATAATCGATACACTCCTGGATGCTCTCGTTTCCAAGGGAATCACGAACATCAACATCGTTGTAGGCTACAGAAAGGAGCAGTTCAAGGCCCTGCTCGAGAAGTATCCAACAGTCAATCTCATCGAGAACGAGGAGTTCAACACCTCCAACAACATCGCATCCATAATGAAGTGCATCGACCTCATCGACAGGTGCTACATCTGCGAGGCCGACCTCTACATAACCAACCCCGATATAATCCGCAAGTACGAGTTCAACACCAACTACCTCGGAGCCAAGGTCAAGGAGACGGATGACTGGTGCTTCAAGAAGGTGAATGGCTGTGCGACCAACTACAATAGAGGTGGAGAGGACTGCTATCAGGCCTATGGAATCTCATACTGGAATGCCGAGGATTCCGAGAAGCTCAAGAGCGATATCGTCAAGGTATACAACTCGCGAGGTGGCAAGGAGTACTTCTGGGAGGCTGTCCCGATGAGAGTCTGCAGGAAGAACTACAGAATCGAGATCAGGAACTGCCACAAGGCGGATATCATCGAAATTGACAACTTCATGGAGCTCGTTGCAGCAGATCCATCCTACAGAGACTATCCGGGAGCAGAGCAGTTCTGAAGTCGATACTCATGTCCCTGTATGCTCTGGACCTCCAGAGCATATTTTTTGTGGTTCTTCCAGGAAAGTTGTGGGAATGATGGGT
>LVBC01000284.1 GCA_001604265.1 Spirochaetales bacterium Spiro_01 | reverse complement strand
GAAATAAACTATAAATGCCTGCTCCCTTTCGAAAGCAGGCCAGAGCAGAGTTTATACTCATCTATCTTCTGTTATTCTTGATGTACTTCAGACTCTTTTCAAGTGCAGTAGTCTCCTTCACTTCCAGGACAGCTGGTTCCTCGAACATCTCCACCATCTCAAGGTAATGGTCTATATCCATAACACCATCTCCAAGTGCCATGTGGTTGGACTTTGGGTTCACATCGTGGATGTGGAAGTGCTTAACCTTATCCCTGTACGAGAGAATGAAGGATTCATCGTCTTCACTTGCCTTGAAGTTGTGCCCGACATCGAAGGTAAGTCCGAAGTTCGGATACTTCATCATTAGGTCTATAGCCTTCTTGTGGTATGGAAGGAATCCCTTGGTATTCTCTATGCAGAAGAAGGTATCGCTTCCTTCCAGACGCTTCGAGACAAGCTCTGCCATCTTTTCAACATGGGAAAGGTACTCGTCACTCTTTACTTCGTATGCATATATCTTGGTGCCGTTCACTGATGAGTACATACCATACTGCAGATGCAGCGTGAATCTCCTTGCATCTACCCTCTTGGCAAGATCCAGGGCGTAGAGAATGCTCTTCATCGCCCCTTCCCTTATCTCGGGAGAGAAGTCGAAGGGATTCAGCTGATCGTGGAGATGGAGCGTATAGCCCACTCCATACTCCTTTGAAAGCCTCACCATCTCATCCGGATCCAGCTTGTCGGACTGGAACCACGGGAATGATAGATTCATCTCGAAGAAGGAAAAGCCGTTCTTCCTTGCAAAGGCGAGATGCTCCCTGACAGTACTGAATTCTATCAATGTTGGTATACCCAGAGTCATAGGCTACTCCACCTTCCTTACAGATCCAGAGGCCACTCTGGTACCGTCGGTACCGAAAAGAAGTATCTTCGAGCCCTGGATAGTAAAGTAGATATCCGAGTCGACCTTGTAGTCAAGAGAACCGAACATTACAGAGGAAAGCAGGCTTCCTGCGACCTTTATCCTTACAGTCGTCTCCATACCTGCAGGGAGTGTCGAATAGGCAGAGCCCTTCAGCTGACCTGCGATCTCGCCCTCTTCGGAGATTGGAAGATACTCAGGTCTGATGCCTACAGTGACATCTCCATCGGCAAACTCCAGCTTCTCCTTCGAGGTGTAGACGAACTTCTCTCCAAAGAGCTCGAGGTCTGCCTTTGTTTCGGATATCTTCCTGACCTTTGCAGGGATGAAGTTCATCGTCGGATTTCCTACGAAGTCTGCAACGAAGCGGTTTGCAGGATAGGAGTAGACCTTCAGTGGTGGATCATACTGCTGCAGTACGCCCTCCTTCATCAGACAGATCTTCGTTGCCATCGTCATTGCCTCGAGCTGGTCGTGGGTGACGTAGACAAAGGTAGAACCGGTATCTGCATGGAGTCTCTTAAGTTCAGTTCTCATCTCGCCTCTGAGCTTGGCATCGAGGTTGGAAAGCGGTTCGTCCATGAAGAGCACCTTTGGCCTTGGAGCTAGTGTCCTTGCGATTGCAACTCTCTGCTGCTGACCACCTGAAAGCTCTGCCGGATAGCGCTTCTCGAACTGCTCGATCTGCATCGTCTCAAGCATCTCCTTCACCCTCTTCTCGATATCCGGCTTCTTCCACTTCAGAGTCTCGAGACCGAATGCGATATTCTGGTAGACTGTCATATGGGGCCAGAGTGCATAGTTCTGGAAGAGGAAGCCTACATCGCGCTTTGCTGCGGAAATGTTGATTCCCTTGTCTGAAGAGAAGACGGTCTTTCCATCGATTATTATCTCACCTGAGGTAGGAGTCTCCAGGCCTGCGA